>NZ_QKTS01000020.1:0-39105 GCF_003234525.1 Curtobacterium sp. MCBD17_021
CCCCCGGAGCCCCGACCCCCACGTCGACGTACAAGGACCTGCTCGAGCGTGTCCGCGTCGAAGGCCTCCTCGAACGCCGTGTCGGCTTCTACTGGGCCGTCTTCAGTGTCCTGACGGTCCTCACCGCCGCGACCTTCGTCGTCTCCGCCATGCTCGGTGCCTCGTGGTTCCAGCTCATCCCGGCCGCCGTGCTCGGTGTCCTGTTCACGCAGTTCGCGTTCCTCTCGCACGAGGCCGCGCACCGCCAGATCTTCGCCTCGCGCAAGTGGAACGACCACGCCGGTCGGTGGCTCGGCGTGTTCGTCGTCGGCCTGTCGTACTCGTGGTGGATGAACAAGCACAACCGTCACCACGGCAACCCGAACACGATCGGCAAGGACCCGGACATCGCCCCCGACGGCGTCGTGTTCATCGAGGAGGACGCCGTGCAGCGCCGCGGGTTCCTCCGCAAGCTCGCGATGGTCCAGGGCTGGGCGTTCTTCCCGCTCCTGACACTTGAGGGCGCCAACCTGCACTGGCTCTCGATCCGCGCGGTCGTCACCGGGAAGGCCGCCAAGGGCACCGTCCAGGAGCGCCGTCTCGAGGCCGTGCTGCTCCTCGCGCGCTTCGGTCTGCTGGCCTGGTTCGTCTTCGCCGTGATGCCGCTCGGCATCGGTTTCGCCTTCCTCGGCGTCCAGATGGCGGTCTTCGGCGTGATGATGGGTGGGTCGTTCGCGCCCAACCACAAGGGCATGCCGGTCATCGCCGAGGGGGCCAAGATCGATTTCTTCTCGCGCCAGGTCCGGACTTCCCGTAACATCACTGGTGGCGTGTGGGTGGACCACCTGCTCGGTGGCCTCAACCACCAGGCAGAACACCACCTGTTCCCGAGCATGGCGCGGCCCAACCTGCGTCGTGCGAAGGCCCTCGTGCGTGAGCACTGCGAACAGCACGGGGTCCCGTACACGGAGACCACGATCTTCCGCTCCTACGGGATCGTCGTCCGGTACCTCAACCGGGTCGGTCTCGCAGCGCGCGACCCGTTCACCTGCCCGATGGTCAGTGCGTACCGATTGCACTGAACCTCTGATCTCCGTCGCCCCGCTCGATGCCGGGTGCCGCACACAACTCGATGGCAACGTCGTCGAAACCCGCGGTGGTGGAATTCTCTCGCCGCGCACGTAAGAAAGTAAGGAACGCCGAAATGGCAACTGGAACTGTCAAGTGGTTCAACAACGAAAAGGGCTTCGGCTTCATTGCGCCGGACGACGGCAGCGCTGACGTCTTCGCCCACTTCTCCGCGATCGGTGGCAACGGCTACAAGTCGCTCGAGGAGAACCAGAAGGTCGAATTCGAGATCACCGAGGGCCGCAAGGGCCCGCAGGCGGAGAACATCACCGTCATCGGCTGACACCGGTCTTCGTGAGCGCCGGGTCGGAGGAACCATCCTCCGGCCCGGCGCTTCGTCGTTCCCGGAGCCGACACGCCGGCTCGGCGGAGTCGTCCGAGGTCAGTCGAGGACGAACTGCACCGACTCGGCCGACTCGATCGACCCGACGCCGACCTGCAGGTGGTAGCTGGCCCCACCCGCCGTGACCGCGGGCCGAGCGGCGTCGCACGTCGTGGTCGACGAGCGGGTCCGGTCCCAGGCGATCGCCGGCGTGGTGAGCTCCTGGCCCGCCTTCAGCGTGACGTCCTGGTCGACACCGCCCGTCTGGCAGTCCTTCGACGACCAGTACTGCTCCTCGCCCGAGGTGATGGTGAGCACCTGCTGCGACGAGCCGAGGTTCAGGTGGCACGAGTTCGACCCGGTGTTCTCGATCGTCATCGCGATCTGCGGGTCCTCGGTGGCGCTGTACACGCGCTTGTCGACGACCGGCGTGAGCACGACCTGGTCCTCGTCGCACGCCGCGCCGTCCTTCCTCGCCGGGGCGGACGGGGTCGCCGAGGCGGTCGGAGCGGCTGACGAGGTGGACCCGGCAGGCGCGCTCCCGGCAGCCGGCCCGGCGGAGGGACGAGCGGTGGGAGCGTCGGTCTGTCCGGCGGCGGGGGCGCCGTTGCCGCGTCCGACGACGATGAGGACGACGACGACCGCGACGAGCAGGACCACCCCGAGCACCAGGGCTCGGCGGCGCCAGTACACACCGGGGCGTTCGGGTCCGACGGGGTGGCGCAACGACGACATGCGCACAGGGTAGACACCAGCACGGGACCGTCCGGGGAACCCCGCCGAGGGGCAGGGGAAGCCGTCAGAGGATCTTCAGCATGCGGGTGTTGCCGAGGGTGTTCGGCTTGACCCGGGCGAGGTCGAGGAACTCCGCGACCCCTTCGTCCGACGACCGCACGAGTTCCGCGTAGACCTCCGGCGGGACGACGGTCTCGCCGATCTCGAGGTAACCGTGCTTCGTGAAGAAGTCGACCTCGAAGGTGAGGCAGAAGATCCGAGCGACCCCGAGCTCGCGGGCGTCGTGCTCGAGCGCCTCGAGCATGCGGTGGCCGACGCGCTTGTGGATCCAGTCCTGGTCGAGCGC
Organism: Curtobacterium sp. MCBD17_021; assembly: GCF_003234525.1. NCBI lineage: Bacteria > Bacillati > Actinomycetota > Actinomycetes > Micrococcales > Microbacteriaceae > Curtobacterium > Curtobacterium sp. MCBD17_021. The sequence continues at coordinate 2,511 of NZ_QKTS01000020.1, forward strand.
GAGGGTGCGGACCTCGGCGATGTCGTCCCAGAACACGGCGAGGGCGCCGCAGCCGATGGGCACGCCGTCGGGTCCCTCGGCGATCCGGAACTGCTGGATGGAGCCGTACAGGACGACGTTCTCCTTGCCGAGCAGGATCCGCCGGTCCGCGTACGGTGCGATCAGCCGTTGGATGTGTGGGACGTCGGACGCGAGGGCGGGGCGCACCAGGATCCCGTGCTCGTCCCGTTCGGAGAACGCATGCCGTCCGTGCTCAGTCATCCGCCCAAGCCTACGACCCCGGCGGACGTCACACCGCGTCACGGGGGACACGCATCGGGGGCACCGCTCAGGCACATCGGCCTACCGTCCGACCTACACCAGTACGACGAGCAGGAGGAGCACCATGCCCCAGATCATCGAGACCGTCGACGTCAACGTCCCCGTCCGCGCCGCCTACGACCAGTGGACCCGCTTCGAGGAGTTCCCCACGTTCCTGGACGAGGTCGAGAAGATCGTCCAGGTCGACGACACCACCACCGACTGGACCGTGAAGGTCGCCGGCCAGGAGCGTTCGTTCCGCGCCCTCATCACAGAGCAGCACCCGGACGAGCGTGTCGCCTGGACCGTCAAGGACGGCGAGACCGAGCACGCCGGTGTCGTCACCTTCCACAAGCTCTCGGACGCCGAGACCCGCGTCACCGTGCAGATCGACTGGGAGCCCTCCGGCATCCTCGAGAAGCTCGGCTCCGCGGTCGGCGTCGGCGGCCACGCCGTCAAGAAGGACCTGCAGAACTACAAGGAGCGCGTCGAGGCGGCCCCCACGGCCGACGGCTGGCGCGGTGACGTCCAGGCGTAGGACGCACCCGCAGCGCTGACCGGAGGCGCGGTACCGCTCGGTACCGCGCCTCCGGTCATGTCCGGGCTCTGCACCCATGACGGACGGGAGGCCCGGTACCAGCTGGTACCGGGCCTCCCGTCTGTCTCGTGCCTGGGCTGACTAGCCCTCGTTCTCGCCGGTCGGCGCCTCAGGCGCCTTCTCGAGCGAGGGAGCGCCGGCGAGGACCTCTTCGCGGCCCGGCTGACGCCCGGTCTCGAACTGGAACGCACCGTCGGCGAAGTCGACCTTCACGTGGTCGCCGGCGTTGAGCTCACCCTGCAGGATGTGCTCGGACAGCTGGTCCTCGACCTCGTGCTGCATCGCGCGACGCAGCGGTCGGGCACCGAGGGCGGGGTCGAACCCGACCTTGATGAGCTGCTCCTTGGCCGGGAGCGTGAGCTCGACGGTCATGTCGCGGTCGAGCAGACGGTCCGACAGGCGCTTCACGAACAGGTCCACGATCTGCAGCAGCTCGGACTGCGACAGCTGCGGGAACACGATCGTGTCGTCGACGCGGTTGAGGAACTCGGGCTTGAAGTGCTTCTTGAGCTCCTCGTTCACCTTCGAGCGCATGCGGTCGTAGCCGACGGCCGAGTCACCCTCGACCTGGAAGCCCACCGGACCACCGGCGATGCCCTGCGAACCGAGGTTCGTGGTCATGATGATGACGGTGTTCTTGAAGTCGACCACGCGGCCCTGACCATCGGTCAGACGACCCTCTTCGAGGACCTGCAGCAGCGAGTTGAAGATGTCCGGGTGGGCCTTCTCGATCTCGTCGAACAGGACCACGGAGAACGGCTTGCGGCGCACCTTCTCGGTGAGCTGGCCGCCCTCCTCGAACCCGACGAACCCGGGAGGGGCACCGAACAGGCGCGAGACGGTGTGCTTCTCGCCGAACTCCGACATGTCGAGGGAGATCAGTGCGCCCTCGTCGTCGAACAGGAACTCCGCGAGCGCCTTGGCGAGCTCGGTCTTCCCGACGCCCGTGGGGCCGGCGAAGATGAACGAGCCCGAGGGGCGGTTCGGGTCCTTGAGGCCGGCACGGGTGCGGCGGATGGTCTTGGAGAGGGCCGAGATGGCCTCTTCCTGACCGATGACGCGCTGGTGCAGGGCCTTCTCCATGAAGACGAGACGCGAGGTCTCCTCTTCGGTGAGCTTGAACACCGGGATGCCCGTGGCCTGCGCCAGGACCTCGGCGATGATGCCCTCGTCGACGGTGCCGGACGCGGCGACGTCACCGGCACGCCACTGCTTCTCGAGGCGGAGACGCTCGCCGAGGAGCTTCTTCTCCTCGTCGCGCAGGCTCGCGGCCTTCTCGAAGTCCTGCTCCTCGATGGCGGCTTCCTTTTGGCCGCGGACCGTCGAGATCTTCTCGTCGAACTCGCGGAGCTCCGGCGGCGCCGACAGGATCGACAGACGCAGGCGGGCGCCGGCCTCGTCGATCAGGTCGATGGCCTTGTCGGGCAGGAAGCGGTCCTGCACGTAGCGGTCCGCCAGGTTCGCCGCGGAGACGATCGCCCCGTCGGTGATGGACACCTTGTGGAACGCCTCGTACTTGTCGCGGAGGCCCTTGAGGATGTTGATCGTGTGCGGCAGCGACGGCTCGTTGACCTGCACCGACTGGAAGCGGCGCTCGAGGGCTGCGTCCTTCTCGAAGTGCTTGCGGTACTCGTCGAGCGTGGTGGCGCCGATGGTCTGGAGCTCACCGCGGGCGAGGAGGGGCTTGAGGATCGACGCCGCGTCGATCGCACCTTCGGCGGCACCGGCACCCACGAGGGTGTGGATCTCGTCGATGAAGACGATGATGTCGCCGCGGGTGCGGATCTCCTTCGTGACCTTCTTGAGGCGCTCCTCGAAGTCACCGCGGTAGCGGGACCCGGCGATGAGCGACCCGAGGTCGAGCGAGTAGAGCTGCTTGTCCTTCAGCGTCTCGGGCACGTCGCCCTTGACGATCGCCTGGGCGAGGCCCTCGACGACGGCGGTCTTGCCGACGCCGGGCTCACCGATCAGGACGGGGTTGTTCTTGGAGCGACGGGAGAGGATCTGCATGACCCGCTCCATCTCCTTCTCGCGCCCGATGACGGGGTCCAGCTTGCCGTCGCGCGCCGCCTGGGTGAGGTTCCGACCGAACTGGTCGAGGACCTGCGAACCCTGCTGCGCGTTCTGCTGCTGCTCGCCGCCGACGGCGACCGCTTCCTTGCCCTGGTAGCCGGACAGGAGCTGGATGACCTGCTGGCGGACCCGGTTGAGGTCGGCGCCGAGCTTCACGAGGACCTGGGCTGCGACGCCCTCGCCCTCGCGGATCAGGCCGAGCAGGATGTGCTCGGTGCCGATGTAGTTGTGGCCGAGCTGCAGCGCTTCGCGCAGGGACAGCTCGAGGACCTTCTTGGCGCGCGGCGTGAACGGGATGTGCCCGGTCGGCTGCTGCTGGCCCTGCCCGATGATGTCCTGCACCTGCTCGCGGACGGCATCGAGGGAGATACCGAGCGACTCCAGCGCCTTGGCGGCGACGCCCTCGCCCTCGTGGATGAGGCCGAGGAGGATGTGCTCCGTACCGATGTAGTTGTGGTTGAGCATCTTCGCTTCTTCTTGAGCGAGGACGACAACACGACGGGCCCGGTCGGTGAATCTCTCGAACATGTGCTCTCCCTTGGCCCCGTTGGATCGGGGGCCGACAGCCGGACTCGTGTGAGTCCGGTCACGTACATCGAGACTAACCAGCGCTCCCCGTCATGGCTGCCCCTGTTCGCCGTGGGCGTGACCTCGGAGCGCGGCGCGCACCGAGCCTGCCGGGAGGCCCGCCCCGGCCACCGCGGGCACGTCCCGTCCGCCGGTTCCCGAGAGCCGACAGGTACGATCCGGGACATGGAGCAGCCCGTCGTCGGCCTCGTCGTCCACCCGTCGAAGAACGTCCAGGAGTCCGTCGACATCCTGGACCGCTGGAACTCGTCCGGCGCCGGTCGCCTCATGGCGCGGAGCATCGACGCCGCCCGGCTCCGGAGCGACATCGACGTCGTGGACGACGACGAGTTCACGGACCGGGTCGACCTCGTCGTCGCACTCGGCGGCGACGGCACGATGCTCGGCGCGATGCGGCTCGTCGCCCGACGGCCCGTGCCGGTGCTCGGCGTGAACTACGGCAACGTCGGGTTCCTGGTGGAGATCGAACCGCCCGAGCTCGAGGCCGCGCTCGAACGGCTCTCGGCCGGGCAGTACCAGCTCGAACCGCACCACGCCCTCGAGGCCCGGCTGTCGTGGGGTGGCGCCCGGACCGACTACCTGGCGTTCAACGACATCACCATCGTCCGTCGCCCCGGTGCCGGCCAGGTCTCCGCGGACCTCAGCGTCGGCGGGCTCATGTACGGCTACTACCGCGCGGACGCCATCGTCGCGGCGACGCCCGCCGGGTCCACCGCGTACAACTACGCCGCGGGTGGCCCGGTCCTCTCCCCCGCACTCTCGGGCTCGGTCGTCACGCCGGTGGCCCCGATGGCGGGCATCGACCGCTCGGTGGTGCTCGCCGCCCGTGAGCGCTACCGGTTCGACATCGCCGAGGGCACCCGCAGCGCAGCGCTCGAGGTCGACGGGTTGGTCGTCGGAGAGGTCGCGACCGGTGCGCAGCTGGAGGTCCGGCTCCGCAAGGACGCCGGCAGCGTCGTCCGGCTCGACGCCGAGCGCCACGGCCGCACCGGGCGGCTCAAGCTCGGCCTCCTGGACCTGCCGCTCCGGCCGGACCAGCTCATCGAGCTCATCCCGCACGACCTGCGGCAGAAGCTGCGACGCGAGACCGAGGACTGACGCACGCCGAGCCTCCCGGCCCGACCGACGCGACGCGACGCGACGCGCCGGAGCGGACGGGAGGCCCGTGGAACGACGGAAGGCCCGTCCGGTTCGCACCGGACGGGCCTCATCCCATCACCCCACGGATCGTCTTCCCACGGATCGACCCGGATCCCCGCACCAGCTCCGCCAGGAGCCGGCCGAAGTCTGCCGACCTACTCGGTCAGGTACAGCTGCATGTCCTGCGAGACCGCCTTGGCGAACAGGCGCAGCTTCGCACGCGACTCGACGCGGCTGACCGCCTGACGAGTGGTGTGCACGATCTTCGAGATCTCGTCGAGCGTCATCGGCTTGTCGTCGTCCAGGCCGTAGCGCATGCGGATGACGTTGGCCTCGTCGCTCGGCAGCTCGGCGACGATGGAGCGGATGTCGCGGTGCAGGAGCGTCGTCTCGGTGAGCTCGTTCGGGCTCGCGGCGTCCTCGTCCTCGATGAAGTCACCGAGTTCGCTGTCGTCGGAGTCGCCGACGACGGTGTGGATCGAGACCGGCTCGTGCGAGCGGCCCTTGAGGTCGACGAGCTCCTCGACGCTCATGCTCAGCTCGGCGGCCACTTCCTCCGGCATCGGCGCACGGCCGAGGTCGACGGTGAGATCGCGTTCGGTGCGCGAGATCTTGTTGATCAGCTCGACGGTGTGCACCGGGATGCGGATCGTGCGCGCCTTGTCGGCGAGGCCACGCGAGATCGCCTGGCGGATCCACCAGGTGGCGTAGGTCGAGAACTTGTAGCCCTGGGTGAAGTCGAACTTCTCGACCGCACGGACCAGGCCGAGGTTGCCCTCTTGGATGACGTCCATGAACGGCAGCCCGCGCTGCGAGTAGCGCTTGGCGATGCTGACGACCAGGCGGAGGTTCGAGGTGATCATGCGCTCCTTGGCGCGCTCACCGTCGCGGACGAGCCAACGCAGTTCGCGCTCGAGGGACTTCTCGAGGCCCTGCTCGTTGTGGAGCTTCTCCTCTGCGAAGAGGCCGACCTCGATGCGGCGGGCGATGTCCGCCTCTTCCTCGGCGGTGAGGAGCGCGAGCCGGCCGATGTGGCGGAGGTAGTCGCCGACCTGGTCGACGGATGCGCCGCGGACGCCGGCGAGCTGCTCGTCCGCCTCGACCTCGGCGACGGTGTCGAGCGTGGTGGCCTCGGCGGAGGTGGTCTTGGTCGCTGCCTTCTTGGTGCGGCGCGAGGTGGTGCTGGGTGCGGCCGTTGCGATCGCCATGGTGACTCTCCCTGCCTGTGACGGTGATGGTCCTTCGTGGGCTGAGACCGAGTTTGGCGGGCCGGAGGTGTACCCCACAAACCGGAGCGATCGATTCTCAGGCTTCTCCGTGCTTCACCCTCGGGGGACACTGCGTCGGGGTACACCCCGTCGCCGCCGGATCACGCTTCGATCCGCGTCAGCGCGCCGATCGGCCAGGAATGACAAGCGTGTGACTCCAGCTGTGCCCCGAGGGGGACTGCTGTACCCCGGGGTGCAACGTGTTCCGGACAAGGGAAAAGGGGTACGTCGCGCCGGATCGTGTGATCCGGCAGACGTACCCCGAAGAGGATGCGGTGGGAGGCCTCACCAGGAGGGTTCGAGCCACCCGTCCCTGGCCTTGGAGACCTCGAGGTCGGCGTCGCGGTCGAACTCGTCGTACTCGCTCTCGATGTCACCGACGAGGCTGCGTGATGCGGAGGGATGCAGGATGGACATGCCGACGATGCTCACACCGCGGGACGACGACGGCGTGAACGACGGGTGACCGTCAGGACACCGGACGGTGCCGCGGGACGACCGTCGTCGGCTACTCGGCGCTCGTCGATGCCGAGGTGGTGATGCCGCGCTCACGCTCGAAGCGGGCGCGCTCCTCGGCCTCGATCTTGGCGTAGGCGGTGCGCTCGGTCCGGTCGGCACGGATGATCGCGCGCATCACGAACCAGAAGATCAGCCCGAGCAGGACGGTCGGGGTCAGGGCGAAGACGATCCCACTCACGAGTCCATTCGGCACGCGTTCATGGTACCCCGCCCGGTCGGGAGGCCGTGGCTGGTCCGACGCGCACCGGGCCTCCCGGACGGGGTCCGGCCTACTTCACCAGCGGGAAGAGGATGGTCTCGCGGATGCCGAGGCCGGTGATCGCCATGAGCAGTCGGTCGACGCCCATGCCCATGCCACCCGACGGCGGCATCGCGTGCTCGAGCGCCCGGAGGAACTCCTCGTCGACGCGCATCGCCTCGGGGTCGCCGCCGGCGGCCAGGCGCGCCTGCTCGACGAACCGCTCGCGCTGCACGACGGGGTCGACGAGCTCGGAGTAGGCCGTCGCCAGCTCGAACCCGCGCACGTAGAGGTCCCACTTCTCGACGACGCCCGGACGGGTGCGATGCTGCCGCGTCAGGGGCGAGGTGTCGACCGGGAAGTTCATCACGAAGGTCGGCGCGTACAGCTCGTCCGAGTTGAAGTGCTCCCAGAGCTCCTCGACGTACTTGCCGTGCGTGGCGTGCGCGACCTCGACGCCCTCGGCCTCGGCGAGCGCCTGCAGCTCGGACACCGGCGTCTCCGGCGTGATCTCGCGCCCGGCGGCCTCGGACAGCGACCCGTACATGTCCATGCGGGCCCACTCCCCGCCGAGGTCGTAGTCCGAGCCGTCCGGCAGCGTCACGACGAGGGGACCGCCGGTGACCGCGCGGGCGGCGTTCTGCACGAGCTCCTGCGTCAGGTCAGCCATCTGCTCGTAGTCGCCGTACGCCTGGTACGCCTCGACCATGGCGAACTCGGGCGAGTGCGACGAGTCGGCGCCCTCGTTCCGGAAGTTCCGGTTGATCTCGAACACCCGGTCGATGCCGCCGACGACGGCCCGCTTGAGGAACAGCTCCGGTGCGATGCGGAGGAACAGCTCGGTGTCGAAGGCGTTCGAGTGCGTGACGAAGGGTCGGGCGGAGGCGCCGCCGTGCTGGGTCTGCAGCATCGGGGTCTCGACCTCGAGGTACTCGTGCGACGTGAACGTCTGCCGGAGCGACGACATCACGGCAGCACGGGCACGGACGGTCGTCCGGGCGTCCTCGCGCACGATGAGGTCGAGGTAGCGCTGTCGGACCCGGGTCTCCTCGTTCAGCTCGTTGTGCAGGTTCGGCAGCGGCAGGATCGCCTTCGCCGCGATCGCCCACTCGTCGACCATGATGCTCAACTCGCCACGACGCGAGGAGACGACCCGGCCGTGCACGAACACGTGGTCCCCGAGGTCGACGAACTCCTTCCAGCGGGCCAGCGACTCGTCGCCGACCTCGGCCAGGGAGACCATCGCCTGGATGCGGGCGCCGTCACCGGACTGCAGCGTGGCGAAGCAGAGCTTGCCGGTGTTGCGCGAGAACACGACCCGGCCGGCGAGGCCCACGACGTCCTCGGTCTCCTGCCCGGTCTCGAGGTGCTCGTACTGCGCACGCACGGCGGGGATCGTCGTCGTGATCGGCAGCTCGGCCGGGTACGCGTCGACACCGGACTCGAGGAGCCGCGCACGCTTGTCCAACCGGACCTGACGCTGCTCGCTCGTCTCCTGCTCGGCCAGTGCGGCGGCGTCGGCGACGGCGGTCTCGGCCGCGGTGTCGGTCGTGGCGGGGGCGGTCTCGTCGGTCATGCGGGTGCGGCTCCGGAGGTCGTGGGGGATCGCGTCGATGCTACCCGCCCGGCCGCCCTCCCCCGGTCGTCCCTCAGAGCGCCGACTGCCCGTCCGCCGCGGTCAACGCGTTGTCGACCGCCGACCGGACGAGCGCGCCGAGCACCCGCCCGGGGTGCTCCACCCCGATGCCGGCCAGCGCGCCCACGGACTGGTCGATGATCGCCGTCGAGAAGCTCACCGCCGCGCGCACCCCGTCCGCGTACGCCGGCCGGTCCTGCTCGGCGACGACGAACGGCTCGGCGCCCATCTCCACGACGAGGGCCTGCGCGATGGGGAGGACCGGCGCCGGTGCGGTGACGGCGCAGTACGCGTCCCGCAGCCGGGCGAGGTCGACGCTCGTGCCGGTGAACGCCATCGCCGGGTGGATCGCGAGCGGGATCGCCCCGGCCCGCATCGCCGGCGCCAGGACGTCGACGCCGTGGTCGGGACTGGTGTGCACGACGAGCTGGCCCGGCTGCCAGATCCCCGCGTCGGCCAACCCCTGCACGAGCGAGGGCAACTGGTCGTCCGGCACGGCGAGGAGCACGAGTTCGCTCCGCTCGACGAGCTCCGGGGTGCCGAGGACCGGCGCGCCGGGGAGCATCGCCTCGGCGCGGTCGCGGCCGGCTTCGGAGACGGCGGTGATGCCGACGACGGCGTGCTCGGCGTTCGCCAGGGCCGCGCCGAGCACGGGGCCGACCCGTCCGGCGCCGATGATGCCGACGCCGAGCCGTCCGGCCCTCATCGCACCGCTCCCGGCCCGGGCACGTCCGTCCAGCCGGAGCCCGCGTCGCCGGTCCCGGCGAGCGGCGCGCCCTGCGTCAGCCACGACGGTGCGGCGGGCGCTCCGCCGGGCACGGGGACCTGCGCGTGGTGACCTGGCACACCGATGGTCGGTCGGGCCTCCTGGCCGTCGCGCCAGCGGTGCGAGGTGTCGGCGGCGGCGGCCTCGACGGCGCGCTCGGTGGTGCCCGACCAGAGGCGCTGCGCGTCGCCGGCGTCGAGCGCCCCGACACGGGCGGACACCGGACCGGACACCGTGTGCACGTGCACCGACGCCAGGCGCAGCGCGCGCTCGAGCGGCCCCTGCGTCACCTTGACGCTCTGCACCCGCGGCAGCGGCACGACCACGAGGGAGCGCCACACCGCACCGAGGCGGAGCAGCACCGCACCGGGCACGAAGCGGTACCCGTTGCGCGACGCCGAGAACGGGCGCAACCACCGGCCGCGTCCCGGCGAGTGGACGAACCCGCCCTCGTCACCACTGGTGGTGAGGCTGTCGTCGACGACGCCCACGGCCTCGGCCGAGCCCTCACGCATCCGCTCCATCGACGCAGCCGGGCCGACGACGGCCGACCCGACCAGCTCCGGCAGGATGATCTCGAGCACCTGACGGACGTCCGCCGCGGTACCGACGGGCAGCACGATCGACGACACCTGCTGGTTCGTCGACGCTCCGTTGCCGGCGTTCGTCGCCCGGTTGATGCGGATGTCCCACCAGCCGAACGGACGCCAGAGCAGCGGCTGCGCGACGCTCACGGCGTGGATGCGGCCGGGCGGCAGGGTCTCGTTCGAGGTCGAGAACAGACCGAAGCCGATCCGGATGCCGTCACGTGTCTCGGCGATCGTGTACCGCAGCGACTTCGAGAACTTCCGGACGTAGTAGCCGCCGGCGCCGATCACGGCCGGGAACAGCGACACGAGCAGGAAGTACCGCCCGGTCAGGCTGATGCTCACGATGATCGCGACGACGAGCAACAGGATGACGACGGTCGTGCCGGAGAGCAGCATCGACGCGATGAGCCGACCGGGGTGCACGCGCACGACCCGGGTGGCGTGCACGGCCTCGGGGTCGAGCTCCGGGGCCAGGAACTCGCCGACCCGCCCGTGGCGGACGCCACCGGCGGCGGCCGCGGCCTCCGATGACCGACCGGGGTCCTTCGCGCCGGAGGCGAGCACGAGGATGCGCTGCCGGAGGTCGTCCGCCGCCTTCGCCCCGAGGTACGCGAGCTGCACGTTGGCGTCGTTGCCGGCCTGCGCGACCTCGAGCTTGGCGGTGCCGAACAGCCGCGGGATGAGCGGCCGCGAGATGTTGATGCCCTGGATCCGGTCGAGCCGGGCCTTGCGGTGCGTGCGGAACACGACGCCGGACCGGACCTCGACGATCTCGCCCGTCACCCGGAACTCGTGCATCCGCCACGACAGGTAGAACAGCCCGATGAGCACGAGCAGCAGCACCGCGATGCCGAGCAGCACCCAGCCGACCACGCCGTGCTCGTACACGTAGCGGACCGGGTCACCGTCCTCCTGCGGGCCGCCGGAACCGGGGATGAACACCTCGACGATCTGGTCGCGCAGGTTGTTGAGGACGTACCCGAGGATCACGACCAGGAAGATGCCGCCCTTGAGCAGCGGCGTCAGCGGGTGCAGGCGGTGCCACTCGCCGTCGGTGAGGGGCGCGGCGGCGGCCGCGTTGCCCTTGTGGGGCGGTGCGGACATCGGGACGTCGGGTCGGAACGACACGGCCGCCTACAGACCCGCGCGACGGGACTCGGCGAGCTCGACGAGTCGGTCACGGAGTTCGTCGGCCTGCCCGGCGGGGATGCCCGGGATGCGGATGTTCGACGAGGCGGCCGCGGTGACGAACTTCAGCTCGCTCATGCCGAGCGCCCGGTCCAGCGGACCCCGGTTGACGTCGACGAGCTGCAGGCGCCCGTACGGCACGGCGGTGAACCGCTGCCACATCAGGCCGCGGCGGAGCACGAGGTCGTCGTCGCGCAGTGCGTAGCCGATCGACCGGATACGTCGCGGGGTGAGGACGACGGTGACGAGCGTGACGATGCCGACGACGGCACCGAGGACGAACCAGACGAGGCCCGCCGTGCCACCGGTGCCACCGCTCGCGACCCCGAGCAGGACGAGGCCCGCGGTGACGATGCCGCCCACCAGGACCGTGCCGACCAGGTCGGTCCAGACCAGCTTGGTGGAGACCCGGGTCCAGGTGACGTCGTGCAGTCCCAGGCCGGTCTCGTCGAGTCGTTCGCGCGGCATCGGGGGTCTCCTGGTCTGCGGTGATCGGTCCTCGTCGACCGGCAGCACCGGTCAGGCCGTGGTGGTGCCCCGCCCGTCGGTGTCGTCCTCGTCCGGGGGCGGCGCGATGCACATCCGCTCGGCGACGAGGGCGCACACGGTCAGCACGATCCCGCCGCCGAACGCCACCGCGTTCGGCAGGGTCGAGCCTAGCGAAGGCAGGACGGACCGGGTCAGGAGGTACACGAGCAACCCGAGGGCGAACGCACCGAACAGGGCACCGCAGATGCTCGACGCCTTCGCGAGGAACACCACGCGGGTCGCGTACATCGGGTCGACCCGGCGTTCGGCCCGGCCCCGGGTCTGCCGGCGGATCGGCGCGGCCATGAACAACAGCGCGATGCCGATGAAGGCGAGCGTCAGGCCGAGGGGCACCGACATGAGGAGGGTCGGGGACTGCCGTGCGGTCAGCGCGGTGTCGAGTGCGAACCCGGCGACGGCGGCGACGATCGCGACGCTGATCAGCGTGGAGGCCCTGGTCGGCTTCACGAGGCCGCCCCCGCCCGGTCGGCGGTCGGCGCTGCTGCCTGCTGGTCGAACAGGCGCGGTTCGTCGACCCGCTCGGTGTCGTCGCCGAGGTCCGCCAGGAGCGCCGCCACGGGCCCGTGCCCCGGCAGGACCGCGCCGGGGTCGGCGTCCGCCCACGGCGCGAGCACGAAGGCCCGCTCGTGCGCGCGGGGGTGCGGCACGGTGAGGGTCACGGTGTCGATGCGCCGGTCGTCGAGTGCGATGACGTCGAGGTCGAGCGTGCGGTCGCCCCACCGGGTCGCCCGCCTGCGCCCGTGCTCGTCCTCGATGCCGTGCAGGGCGTCGAGGAGCTCGTCCGGCCCGAGGTCGGTGTCGACGACCACGACGGCGTTCCGGTAGCGGGGCTTCGTCGGGTCGGGGCCGTCGAGGGTCACGGCGACGGACTCGACCTCGTGGCTCGACGCGATCGGACGGACGCCGGGCAGCGCGGCGATGGCGGTCGCGGCGGCACGGAGGGTGCTGCCCCGGTCGCCGAGGTTGGCGCCGAGGGCGATGACCGCCCGGGTCACTCTTCCTCCTCGGTCCCGGCGGCGGCGCCCGTGCGCTCCCGCCGGATCGTGATCGACACGTCCGTGAACGGCACGGTGATCGGCGCCTGCGGCTTGTGCACGGTGACCTCGGTCGCCAGTGCCGCCCGGTGGCTGAGGACGGCGGCAGCGATCCGCTCGGCCAGGGTCTCGATGAGGTCGACCGGGTCGCGCTCGATCTCGGCGACGACCTGCTCCGCGAGCACCCCGTAGTGCACGGTCTCGGCGAGGTCGTCCGAGTCGGCGGCCGCGGTGGCGTCGACCTCGACCGCGACGTCGACGACGAAGTCCTGACCGTCGGCGCGTTCGGAGTCGAAGACCCCGTGGTGCCCGCGTGCACGGACCCCGACGAGGCGGATGGTGTCCCTCATGATCGAGCTGCCCTCCAGGCGTCCCAGACGTCGAGTACGGCGCGGGTCGGCGCCGGGTCGTGTACGCGGACGCCCCACGCGCCACGTTCGGCCGCGAGCAGGCTGATCGCCGCCGTGGCCAGGTCCCGCTCGGCCGGTGGTGCCCCGGCCGGACTGCCGACACCGTCGAGGAACCGCTTCCGCGATGCGGCGACGAGGACCGGGAGCCCGATCGACGCGAACCGGTCGTAGCCGGCCAGGATCTCCCAGTTGTGCCGCCCCTGTTTGGCGAAGCCGAGACCCGGGTCGATGACGACCTGCTCCTGACGCACACCGAGGACGATGAGTTCCGCGACGCGCATCTCCACCTCGCGCCGCACCTCCTCGACCGCGTGCGTGTACTCGGCGTTCCGGTGCATCCGGTCGCTGTGTCCACGCCAGTGCATGACGACGTACCCGACGCCGGAGTCGGCGACGACGTGGACCATGTCCGGGTCGGCGAGTCCACCGGAGACGTCGTTCACGATGACGGCACCGAGGTCGACCGCCCGTTCGGCGGTGCTCGCGTTCATGGTGTCGACGCTCACCGCGACGCCCTCGGCGACGAGCTGCTGCACGACGGGCAGCACGCGCTGCTGCTCGACCTCGGCGGGGACGCGCTCGGCACCGGGCCGGGTGGACTCCCCACCGACGTCGACGATGTCCGCGCCGGCGTCGACGAGGTGCCTGGCGTGCTCGAGCGCGGCGTCGACGGCCAGGTGCAGTCCGCCGTCGCTGAACGAGTCGGGCGTCACGTTGAGGATGCCCATCACGCGGGTGGCGTCCTCGGTGGAGCGGTCACGGCGACGGCCGGTCACGACCTCCGGCACCGGGGAGGGTGCTCTGAGGTCGATCGCGACCGTCGCCGGTCCTGCTGCTGCTTCGCGCGCTCGGCTCACCTCGGCGAGCCGACGCGACCGTCTCGTCGGCAGGTCCGTCATGCCAGCCTACGCGGGGGCGATACCGGGGTTGCCGAACGGGCGGTGACGACGCGGCTTCGAGGCGTCGATGCCGACGGGCTCCTCGGCCGTCGCGGCGGCCTTGCCCGGGACCTCGATGGCGGGCAGGTCGCTCACCGGACGCTTGTCGCTCGAGAGCCACTGCGGACGCTCGGGCAGCTTGCGGACGTCCTTGAAGATCTCCACGAGCTCCGGGGCGTCCAGCGTCTCCTTCTCGAGGAGTTCGCCGGCCAGGCGGTCGAGGATGTCCCGGTTGGCGTTGAGGACCTGGTAGGCCTCGTCGTGTGCGGCCTCGAGCAGGGCGCGGGTCTCGGCGTCGACCGTCTCGGCGATGTTCTCCGAGTAGTCGCGGCCGGTGCCGCCGCTCATGTCACGGCCGACGAACGGCTCGCTCGAGCCGGCGCCGAGCTTGACGGACCCGACCGCACGGCTCATGCCGTACTCGGTGACCATCTTGCGCGCGGTGCCCGTGGCCTTCTCGATGTCGTTCGACGCACCCGTGGTCGGGTCGTGGAAGACGATCTCCTCGGCGACACGGCCACCCATGGCGTAGGTGAGCTGGTCGAGCAGTTCGTTGCGCGTGACGGAGTACTTGTCCTCCAGCGGCAGGACCATCGTGTAGCCCAGGGCACGGCCGCGCGGCAGGATCGTGATCTTCGTGACCGGGTCGGTGTGCCGCATGGCCGCCGCCGCGAGGGCGTGTCCACCCTCGTGGTACGCGGTGATGAGGCGCTCCTGGTCGGACATGATGCGCGTGCGGCGCTGCGGTCCGGCCATGACGCGGTCGACGGCTTCGTCGAGGGCGCGGTTGTCGATGAGCTGCGCGTTCGACCGGGCGGTGAGCAGCGCGGCCTCGTTGAGGACGTTCGCCAGGTCGGCACCGGTGAAGCCCGGCGTCTTGCGGGCGAGGAGCTCGAGGTCGACGCTCGCGGCGAGCGGCTTGCCCTTCGCGTGCACCTCGAGGATCTGCTTGCGGCCCTGCAGGCTCGGCGCGTCCACGCCGATCTGCCGGTCGAAGCGGCCCGGGCGCAGGAGTGCCGGGTCGAGCACGTCGGGGCGGTTCGTCGCCGCGATGAGGATGACGTTCGTCTTGCCGTCGAAGCCGTCCATCTCGACCAGCAGCTGGTTCAGCGTCTGCTCGCGCTCGTCGTTGCCGCCACCGATGCCGGCGCCGCGGTGACGACCGACGGCGTCGATCTCGTCGATGAAGACGATGGCGGGCGAGTTCTGCTTCGCCTGCTCGAACAGGTCGCGCACACGGCTGGCACCGACGCCGACGAACATCTCGACGAAGTCCGAACCCGAGATCGAGTAGAACGGCACACCGGCTTCACCGGCGACGGCGCGGGCGAGCAGGGTCTTGCCGGTTCCGGGAGGGCCGTAGAGCAGGACGCCCTTGGGGATGCGGGCGCCGACGGCCTGGAACTTGGCCGGCTCCTTGAGGAACTCCTTGATCTCGTGCAGTTCCTCGATGGCCTCGTCCGAGCCGGCGACGTCGGAGAACGTGACCTGCGGGTTCTCCTTGTTGTTCATCTTGGCCTTGGACTTGCCGAACTGCATGACCTTCGAGCCGCCGCCCTGGGCGCTCGAGAGCAGGAACCAGAACAGCGCACCGATGAGCAGGAAGGGCAGGAGCGTCAGCAGGAGCGACACGAGGACGTTCGACTGCTGGACGTGGTCGTTGTAGCCCTTCGGCAGGTCGGCCTGCGAGACCGCTTCGACGACCTCGGGCCCACGGGGGGTCGAGTAGTAGAACTGCTCGGTGCCGCCGTCGCCGCGGAGGGTCAGGTCGACGCGCTGCTCCGTGGAGTTGATGACGGCCGACGAGACCTTGCCGTCGGAGAGCTGCTCGAGGCCCTTCTGCGTGGAGATCTCCTGGGTGCCGGACTGGGCGATGAACGTCCATCCGATGAAGATCCCCACGAGCGCGACCAGTATCCAGATGTACGGCCCGCGGAGGATGCGCTTGAAGTCCATGTGATCCGGGCCCGACGGCCCGACACCTTTCTCTGCCTGAAGTGCGTGCGAGTCAGCATACGGCGGTCACTCTGTGGCGAGAATGGGTGTCCTCTGCGGGCGAACTCCCGCTTCGCCGTCAGGAGTAGACGTGCGGCGCGAGGACGCCGATGCCGCGCAGGTTGCGGTAGCGCTCGTCGTAGTCGAGGCCGAACCCGACGACGAAGGCGTCCGGGATCTCGAAGCCGGCGTACTTCACGTCGACCTCGACCTTGGCGGCCTCGGGCTTGCGCAGCAGTGCGACGATCTCGACGCTCGCGGCCCCGCGCGACTCGAGGTTCTGCTTGAGCCACGACAGCGTCAGACCGGAGTCGATGATGTCCTCGACGATGATGACGTCGCGGTCGTGCAGGTCGGTGTCGAGGTCCTTGAGGATCCGCACCACGCCGGACGACTTCGTGCCGGAGCCGTACGACGACACCGCCATCCAGTCCATCCGCGCCTGCATCTTGAGGTGGCGGGAGAAGTCGGCCATGACCATGACCGCGCCCTTCAGCACCCCGACGAGCAGCGGGTCGCGCCCGGCGTAGTCCCGGTCCACCGCTGCGGCGAGCTCGGCGATCTTGTCGTCGATCTGCTCGGGGGTGAAGAGCACTTCGGAGAGGTCTGCCTGCACGTCGGAGAGTTCCACCAGACCACCCTAACCGCCCGCGTGCGGCTCCCTGGCGGCGAAGGACACCCGTTCGCCCGAGCGCGTGGCCCGGACCCCCGGCAGGTCGATCGGACCCTGACCGCGCCAGTCGGTCACGAGCCGGCAGACCTCGAGCGTCTGCAGCCGGGACAGCGTCACCCCGAACTCGCTCTCGACCGCCAATCGCACGAGTCGCTGCCGGAGCGCCGGCGGATTGGCGGCGAGTTCCGGCACGGACAGCGAGATCCCGGCCTCGGAGTGCTCGGCGAGGTCCTCCGCCATCTCCTCGGCGAAGTGGTCGAGCGCCGCGGAGTCCTCGCGCAACTGGTCGGCGGTCCGGGCCAGGGCCTCCGGGACGCCGGCGCCGAGCTCGCGCTCGAGCACAGGCATGAGAGCGTGCCGTACCCGGACCCGGGCGTACGCCGGGTCGGTGTTCTGCGGGTCGTCCCACGGCACGAGGCCGGACGCGGTGCACGCCTGCCGGGTCACGTGCCGCCGGACCCCGAGGAGCGGGCGCCCGTACGCCAGCCCGTGCCCTCGGGCGGTCAGCGGCTCCATCCCGGACAGGCTGTCCGGTCCACTGCCGCGGAGCAGGCCGAGCAGCACCGTCTCGGCCTGGTCGTCGAGTGTGTGGCCGAGGAGCACGAGGGGCGACCCGGTGGCGGTCGCGACGTCGGCGACGGCCGCGTGACGGGCCTCCCGGGCGGCGCCCTCGGGACCGCCCGTGGGACCGACGGCGACCCGGCGGACGGTCACCGGGTCGAGTCCCAGCTCGGCGGCCTGCCGGGAGGCCCGGCTCGCGACCGCCCCGGAGCCCGCCTGCAGCGCGTGGTCGACGACGACCGCACCGGCGCGGAGTCCCTGCTTCGGCGCCTCGAACGCGGTGGCGGCCGCGAGGGCCAGCGAGTCCGGGCCGCCGCTCAGCGCGACGAGGACGAGACCACCGGAGCCGATCGCTCCCTGCTCGAGCGCGCGTTCGAGCAGGGAGCGGACGGCTCGCCGGATCTCGGCGACCGCGGGGTCCAGCCGGGGGCGCGGAGTGTTCACCCGGTAACGTTAGCCGGGCCGTCCCGACGGCCGACAGACCACCACCGGAAGAACCAAGGAGTGCACATGGCCGCGTACGACGTCGTCGTCGAGATCCCCAAGGGCAGCCGCAACAAGTACGAGGTCGACCACGAGACCGGTCGCGTGTACCTGGACCGCGTGCTCTTCACCTCGTTCGTCTACCCGACGGACTACGGCTTCTTCGAGAAGACCCTGGCTGACGACGGCGACCCCGTCGACGCGCTGCTCCTGCTCGAGTTCCCGACCTTCCCGGGCGTGGGCGTCAAGGTCCGTCCGGTCGGCGTCTTCAAGATGAGCGACGAGGCCGGCAAGGACGAGAAGGTCCTGGTCGTCCCGGCGAAGGACCCGCGCTGGGCGCACATCCAGGACATCGCGGACGTGCCGGAGCAGACGAAGGCCGAGATCGCGCACTTCTTCGAGCGCTACAAGGACCTCGAGCCGAACAAGTGGGTCAAGGCCGAGGGCTGGGGCGACGCCGCCGAGGCCGAGGCCATCGTGCAGGCCGGCCAGGCCGCGTACGTGCCCGCCGGTCACTGACGCACCGCTGAGGGCTTCGCGCCCCGCAACGCACGACGCGCCCCGTTCCGACGGGGCGCGTCGTGCGTTGCGGGGCGTGTTGTCTGTGCGCCGTGCGGTGCGCTACAGGGAGCCGGTGGGGCGTGCCACGTACGGCAGGAGCTGGCTCGGGGTCCACACCGCTCGCTCGACCACGCCGACACCGGGGCGCGCGGCCTCGACCATCCGGCCGTTGCCGGTGTAGATCGAGTCGTGGTACCCACCCGACGCGGTTCCGTTGCTCGAGTAGAAGAGGATGTCACCCGGCTGGCGCTGCGAGAGCGGCACGAGTCGACCGATCGAGGCGAAGTGGTTGTACTGCCAGACCACGTTGTGCCCGCCGGTCGAGACGCCCTGCGAGTTGTAGGCCATCATCACGAGACCCGAGCAGTCCCAGGTGTTCGGGCCGGCTCCACCGAGGACGTACGCCTCGCCGAGCTGTGCGCGTGCGTACGCGATCGCGCCGGCGGCCTTGGACGGGCTGCTGACGACGGGCTTCGGCGCGGGAGCGGGAGCCGGCTTCGGGGCTGCGGGCTTCGGGGCCGCGGGCTTCGGCGCGGCCGGTTGCGGTGCCGGGGCGGCCGGCTGCGGCGCGGCCGGCTTCGGGGCGGACGGCTTCGTCGCTGACGGCTTCGTCGCCGACGGCTTCGCGGCCGACGGCTTCGCGGCGGACGGAGCGGGCTCGTTCCCGGACGTGTCCGCGCTGCCGCTGTCGGCACCGCTGTCCGCGGTGGGACGTGCAGCCCCGGAACCGGACGGACGGGCAGCTTCCCGCTTCGCCTGGGCCGCGAGCTGGATCTCGGCCTCCTCCGCCTGCTTCGCCGTCCAGTAGGCCTGCTCGGTCGCGACCGAGGTGCCCTTGAGGAACGCGAGCTGCTCGAGCACCTCGTCCTGCTCCTGCTGGCCGGCCTGCAGCGCCGACTGGGCATCGGCGGCCACGGCGTCGGCGGTCTCGAGGGCGTCCTTCGTGGCTGCCGTCGCCTTCGCCAGCGCGGTGGTCGCCTGGCGCTGCTGCGCGGCGAGCGACTCGACGGTCCGCTGGTCCGCCTGCGCCCGCTCGAGCACGGTGGCCGAACGCTCGGACAGGTGCGACATCGTGCCGACCTGGTAGAGCAGGTCCTTCGCGTCACGGGAGTCCACGAGCATCGACGTCGACAGGTCCCCGCCGCCGGAGCGGGACAGCTCCACGACGAGCGCGGCGACCTGGCCGGCCGACTCCTCCGCAGCGGCCCGGGCACGTTCCGACTGCCCGGTGAGGCCGTCGAGGGTGTCCTTCGCCTCCTGCTGCTCGGACGCGGCGAGGGCGTAGGTCTGCCCGGCCTGCTGCACGGTGGCACCGGTGCGGTCGACCTCGGCCTGCAGCGACGACATCCGAGCGCTCAGCGCGTCGACGGTGCGCTGCTTCTCGGCCTGGTCGTCCTTCGCGGCCTGCACGTCCTCCCACGACGGAGCGGACGGTGCGGCCTGTGCCGGGACGGCCACCGCGAGGGACAGCCCGAGGCTGAGCATCGAGACGGTCGCGATCCCGCAGACCAGGGAACGTGCAGGCTTCTTCATGGGGTCAGTGCCTCCTGGCAGTGCTCGTGCTCATACCGAGATCCCCCGCGCTGCCATGAAGGGGACGGGATCGACGGCGGCGCCACCGACCCGGGTCTCGAAGTGCAGGTGGCAGCCGGTCGACCAGCCGGTGGAGCCGACCTGCGCGATCTGCTGCCCGGCCTCGACGTGCTGTCCGGAGGAGACCATGATCCCGCCGTCGACGATGTGCCCGTAGGCCGTCGAGATGCCGCCACCGTTGTCGAGGATGACCTCGTTGCCGTACCCGCCGCCGTTCCCCGCGAAGGTCACCGTGCCGGATGCTGCGGCGTAGATCGGCGAGTAGCACGCAGGGGCGAGGTCGACGCCGGCGTGCAGTGTGTAGACGTGCGTGTACGGGTCGACGCGCAGGCCGTACGGGCTCGACTGGTAGCCGGCAGCCGGACGGACCCAGCCGGACGAGGCAGCGGGGACGTTCCCGGTGGACGGTGCCGGCACACCGGGGGTCGCGGCCGAGGGCAGGGCCTCCGCTGCTGCGGCCGCTGCTGCGGCGCGGGCGGCCGCGAGACGGGCCTGCCGGGCCTTCTCGGCACGGACGCCCTTCTCGTACTCGGCCTGCGTCGTCTCGGTCTTCGACGTCAGGGCGGCGAGTTGCGCCTCCAGGCGGTCCTGGTTCGCCTGCTGGGCGGCGACCGCGGACTGCGCCTGGTCGGCCGCGTCCTGGGCGGCGCGCATCTTCGCCTGGGCCTTCTCGGCGAGCGCACCGAGGGCGTCCTCGGCGGCCTTCGACTTGTCGGCCAAGGCCTGCGCGGTGCCGCGGTCCTGGCTCGCCTCGGAGTAGATGCCGTCGGCCTGCTCGGTGAGCTTCGACATGGCACCGAGTTCGTACAGCAGGTCGCCGGACGCCGAGGGCTTGGTCAGGAGGTCCGTGGTGACGTCCTCGGCGTTCGAGCGGCCGAGCTGCGCGGCGAGCTGCCCCGCCTGCGCCTCGGAGGCGGAAGCGGTCTCGTCCGCCTCGTCTGCCTGCTCCTGGAGCTTCCGCTGCTCGAGCGCCTTGCGGTCGTAGTCCGTCTGGGCGTCCTGGTAGGCGGTGCCGGCGGCAGCAGCGGCCTTCTCCTTCGCGGCGGACTCCGACTCGAGCTGGGCGATGAGGCCCCGGATCTCGGAGACCTTCTCGGACTGTGCGGCCTGCGACTGCTCGGCGGCCTGCACGTCGTCCCAGCTGGGGTAGCCCGCTGCCGAGGCCGTACCGCCCGGCACGAGCGCCACGAGGGCACCGGCCGCGAGGACGACGGACACCCCGGCGGCGACGAAGCGGCGGCGGGGGCGAGCGGGCGTTGAGGATGTCGTCATTGTCTCGATCTCG
The DNA here is from genome assembly GCF_003234525.1 of Curtobacterium sp. MCBD17_021. NCBI lineage: Bacteria > Bacillati > Actinomycetota > Actinomycetes > Micrococcales > Microbacteriaceae > Curtobacterium > Curtobacterium sp. MCBD17_021. The sequence continues at coordinate 23,497 of NZ_QKTS01000020.1, forward strand.
TAACAGTGCGGTGCGGCGCGCGTCACACTGTCAACAAACGCAACAGTAACAACACGACCGAGCCCGGGAACACCCCTGTGGAGGGGTCAGCGGCCGCTGTCGATGCTTCCACCGGCGCGCACGTCACCGTGGGAGTCCACTCGGCTCGTTTGCTGAAGGTCCGTGGAGGTGCAGCTCCTCCGCGGCACGGGAGCACCCGCGACACGCCGAAGGACGGCGTCGGACGGGCTCGATTTGGCAAGAGGGCCGACCGTCCGTATGCTTGTCCATCGGTAGCGCGATGCACTGCTTGCGGCCCCATCGTTTAGTGGCCTAGGACACCGCCCTTTCACGGCGGCAGCACGGGTTCGAATCCCGTTGGGGTCACTCCTCATCGGGGGACAGCAAGCAGAACAGAACGACACCGAAGCAAGTCAGCAATTCCACATGGCCCTGTAGCGCAGTTGGTTAGCGTGCCGCCCTGTCACGGCGGAGGTCGCGGGTTCAAGTCCCGTCAGGGTCGCCACGGCTGGGTAGCTCAGTTGGTAGAGCGTTCGACTGAAAATCGAAAGGTCCGCGGATCGACGCCGCGTCCAGCCACGGTGAAGAGCCCCTCACGGAAGTGAGGGGCTCTTTTGCGTTGCTGGGCGCTGACCGTCGCGGCCTCGGCCGCGCGCAGGCAATTCGAGCCCCTTCCTGCTGTGCGAGCCCGGCCGGGAGGCTCCTCCCGGCCGGGCAGCGCGGCCTACGCCTCGCGGGTCTTCGGGCTGCTGTCGTTCGTCTTCGCCGGGTCGCGCTCGACGACACCACCGAGGGCGTCGTCGATGCGGCTCATCAGCTCGGCCGGGATCTGCACCCCGGCAGCGCCGGCGTTGTCGTGCACCTGCTCCGGTCGCGAAGCGCCGATGATCGCCGACGCCACGTTCTCGTTCTGCAGGACCCACGCCACGGCGAGCTGCGCCATCGAGAGACCCAGTTCGTCGGCGATCGGCTTGAGCTCCTGCACGGCCGAGAGGACCTCGTCGTTCATGAAGCGCTCGATCATCTTCGCGCCGCCCTTGTCGTCGGTGGCGCGCGAGCCCTCGGGCAGCGGCTGCCCGGGCTGGTACTTGCCCGTCAGGACGCCCTGCGCGATCGGTGACCAGACGATCTGCGAGATGCCGAGCTCCTTCGAGGTGGGGACGACCTCCTCCTCGATGACCCGCCAGAGCGCGGAGTACTGCGGCTGGTTCGAGATGAGCTGGAACCCGAGGTCCTTCGCCAGGGCGGCCCCGGCGCGGAGCTGGTCGGCCGTCCACTCGGAGACGCCGACGTACAGGACCTTGCCCTGACGGACGATGTCGGCGAACGCCTGCATCGTCTCCTCGAGCGGGGTCTCGTGGTCGTAGCGGTGCGCCTGGTACAGGTCGACGTAGTCGGTCTGCAGGCGGCCGAGGGAGCCGTCGATCGATTCGAGGATGTGCTTGCGCGACAGCCCGGTGTCGTTGTGCCCCTTGGGACCGGTCGGCCCGAAGACCTTCGTGGCGATCTCGAGCGACTGGCGGCGCTCGCCCTTCAGCGCTTCACCGAGGACGGTCTCGGCGCCGGTGTTCGCGTAGACGTCCGCGGTGTCGAACGTCGAGATGCCGACCTCGAGGGCGGCCTTGACGCAGGCGATCGCCGCGTCGTTCTCGACCTGGGAGGCGTGGGTGAGCCAGTTGCCGTACGTGATCTCGGAGACCTTGAGGCCCGAGTTGCCGAGGTAGCGGTACTCCATGTGCTGTCACTCCTGTCGTGGCCGCGTCGGTGCGGCACCGCCCGTGACGGTACGCGGCGTCGACGGTGCAGGATCGCAAGGGACGCGGTGCGCGGATGCACCGCCGGGAGCAAGGGAGCATCCATGACCGGACCCAGCGTGCTGTTCATCGGTGGGAGCGGCGTCATCAGCGCCGCCTGCGTCCGCGAGGCGGTGGACCAGGGCTTCGACGTCAGCGTGCTCAACCGGGGCACGACGGAGAAGCGGGCGCTGCCGGACGCGGTGACGCGCCTCCAGGCCGACGTGTCGGACCGCGACGCCGTCGCGGCGGCGCTCGGGGACCGCACCTTCGACGTGGTGGCGGACTTCGTGGCGTTCACACCCGACCAGGTGCAGGCGGACATCGACCTCTTCGCCGGGAAGACCCGGCAGTACGTCTTCATCAGCTCGGCCTCGGCGTACCAGACCCCGCCGACGCACCTGCCGGTGACGGAGTCGACGCCGCTGAAGAACCCGTACTGGCAGTACTCGCGGGACAAGATCGCGTGCGAGGACCTGCTCGTCGCGGCCTACCGGCAGGACGACTTCCCGATGACGATCATCCGTCCGTCGCACACCTACGACGAGACGTTGCTGCCGTTCGACGGCGGGTGGACGGTCGTGGACCGCATGCGCCGGGGCAAGCCGGTCATCGTGCCGGGTGACGGGACCTCGCTGTGGACGTTGACGCACGTGCGGGACTTCGCGGTCGCGTTCGTCGGGGTGCTCGACCGGGCCGAGGCGATCGGAGAGGCGTTCCACATCACCGGCCAGGAATCGCCGACGTGGGACCGCATCCACCAGGAGGTCGCGGCCGCGGCGGGAGCGCCCGAGCCGACGATCGTGCACGTCCCCTCGGACGCGATCATGGCCGCCGACGCCGAGTGGGGCGCCGGGGTCGTCGGCGACAAGGCGAACAGCATGGTGTTCGACAACAGCAAGGTGCGGACGCTCGTGCCGGGCTGGGCGGCGCGGACGACGTTCCGTGAGGGCGCCCGTGAACTGATCGCCTGGTACGACGCCCACCCGGAGGCGCAGGTCGTCGACGAGGAGAAGGACGCACTCATGGACCGGCTGGCCGAGGCGTACGCGCCGGGTCGCGTCTGACGCGACCGCCCACGGACGGGAGGCTCGGCGCACGCCCGTCCCGAGCCTCCCGTCCACCCTCCCGCAGCACGCGCGGCGCCAGCCGGAGGGGCACAACGGGAAGGGTCCGCGCCGGGGCAGCGGCGCGGTGCGCGGCGCCGCGGTTCAGGCGCCGCGCTGAGCGCGGGCGCGGGCGCGGAGGACCGCGCCGAGGGCCTGCATCGCGGTGGCGATCTCGTCGTCGGTGACGACGAGCGGCGGGGCGAAGCGGATCGTCGACCCGTGCGTGTCCTTCACGAGCACACCGCGGGCGGCGAGGTCCTTCGCGACCTCCTTGCCGGTGCCGAGCGCGGGGTCGATGTCGATCCCGGCCCAGAGTCCGGCGACGCGGTGCGTGACGACACCCTCGTCCATGAGCTCGTCGAGGAACCCGCGGAGGACGGGTTCGCCGTCGAGCGCCCGCTGCTGGAACGTGCCCTCGGCGAGCATCGCGACGACCTCGGTGCCGACGGCCGCCGCGAGCGGGTTGCCGCCGAAGGTCGAGCCGTGCTCGCCGGGGCGCAGGACCCCGAGCACGTCGGCGCGACCGACCACGGCCGAGACCGGGACGATCCCGCCGCCGAGCGCCTTGCCGAGCGTGATGAGGTCCGGTGTCACGCCGACCCGCTGCACGGCGAGGGTGTGGCCGGTTCGTCCGAGGCCGGACTGGATCTCGTCGGCGATGAACAGCGCACCGAACTCGTCGCAGACCTGCCGGACCGCGGGCAGGTAGTCCGCGGGCGGGATGACCACGCCACCCTCGCCCTGGATCGGCTCGAGCAGCACGGCGACGACGGTCTCGTCCATCGCCTCCCGCAGCGCCTCGGCGTCGCCGTACGGCACGGTCCGGAACCCGGGCGTGTACGGACCGAAGTCGTCCCGCGCCGAGGGGTCGTCGGAGAACGAGATGATCGTCGTCGTGCGGCCGTGGAAGTTCCCGCTCGCGACGATGACCGTGGCCCGCCCCTGCGGCACGCCCTTGACGCGGTAACCCCAGGCTCGGGCCACCTTGATCGCGGACTCGACCGCCTCGGCGCCGGTGTTCATCGGCAGCATCATCTCCGTGCCGGTGAGCTCGGTGAGCCCCTCGGCGAACGGCCCGAGCCGGTCGGTGACGAACGCCCGGCTGGTCAGGGTCACCCGGTCGAGCTGGTCGCGGGCAGCGGTGAGGAGGCGCGGGTTGCCGTGGCCGAAGTTCACCGCCGAGTAGGCGGCGAGTCCGTCCAGGTAGGTACGGCCGTCGACGTCGGTGACGGTCGCACCCTGCCCGGAGGCGATGACGACCGGCAGCGGGCTGTAGTTGTGGGCGAGGGTGCGGTCCTCCACGGCGAGCGCGGCGGACGTGTTCGCCCCGAGCGCGTCGGCCATCAGGACCGCGCCACCGAGGTGCCGGTGCCGATCGGGTGCAGGTCGAGCGTGCAGCACTTCACGCCGCCGCCGCCGAGGAGGAGCTCTGACAGGTCGACGCCGATCGGGTTGTAGCCCTTCTCGCGGAGCTGCGACGCGAACGTGGTGGCACGGGAGGCGATCACGACGTTGTACCCGTCGGAGTACGAGTTGAGGCCGAGGATCGCGGCGTCCTCCTCCGTCGCGATGATGGCGTCGGGGAAGCGCTCGCGCAGGATCGCGAGGGACGGCTCGTCGAAGGCGCTCTCGAGGTAGGCGATGTTCGACCTGCCCTCGGCGTCGGGCACCGGGTCGAGCGCCGCGATGGCGGTGTCGAGGTGGTAGAAGCTCGGGTTGATGAGCGTGAGGGTGACGACCTCGCGGCCGTACACCCGGGCGAGCTCCTCATGCGAGGTGCTGTCCGAGCGGAACCCGGTTCCGGCGTAGATGGTGTCGCCGATGAGCAGGAAGTCGCCCTCGCCCTCGTTCGTCTCCTCCGGCTCGGCCACGGTCAGGCCGGCCTGGCGGAACCAGTCCATGTACGCCGGGCCCTCGGGCTGACGCTCCGGGTACTGGAACTTCGCGCCGTACGCGATGCCGTCGAGCACGAAGCCGCCGTTGGCCGCGTAGACCATGTCCGGCAGGCCCTCGAGCGGGTCGATCTGGTGGATCTCGAAGCCGAGCTGCTCGTAGACGTCGACCAGGGACTGCCACTGCTCGACGGCCTTCGAGGTGTCGGTCGGCTCCTCCGGGTGCATCCAGGGGTTGATCCGGTAGCTGACCGTGTAGTGGGTCGGCTTGCACATCAGGACGGTGCGGTGCGTGGCCGTGCGCTGCAGCGGGGCGGTGGGCTGGGGTGCGGTGTTCGACACGAGGTCCTCCAGGACCGGGGCCCGAGCCTGCCAGGAACCACCACGGTGAGAGCTCCGACGAGACGCAGGCTCACTCGCCGGAGGCGGACCAGGTCGACGCCTGCTCTGAGTCTGGCACAGGAGGCCTCCAGCGCGACACCGCTCGGGCGCACGTTTCGTGCGTCCGAGCACATCTGCTCGCAAGGAGCCCGCGTAGGATCGGCACAATGGATTCGCTCGACCACCGCATCCTCGACCAGCTCCGGGAGAACGCCCGCGCCGGCTACGGCGACATCGGCTCGGTCGTCGGGCTCTCCGCCTCCGCCGTCAAGCGCCGCGTCGACCGGCTCGTCGCCGACGGCGTCATCCAGGGCTTCACCATCAAGGTCGACCCCGCCGTCGACGACCGCGGCACCGAGGCCTGGGTGGAGCTGTACTGCCGCGGCACGGTCTCCCCCGACGAGCTCCGCACGCTGCTCGACGCCGTCCCCGAGGTGGTCGATGCCGGCACCGTCACGGGCAGCGCCGACGCCGTCGTGCACATGCGCTCGCGGGACCTGCCGGCGCTCGAGGAGGCCCTCGACCGCGTCCGCCTCGCGCCCCAGGTCGACCACACCCGCTCGGCGATCGTGCTCTCGAAGCTCGTCAGCCGCAGCTCCGACTGACCGTCCCCTCGCGTTCCGCGGGGAGGGTAGGTTCGCGTCCATGGAACGCAAGACGTCAGCCGGGAGGCGCGGCGGGCCTGTCGGGTCGGCCACGGCCCGGCGGATGGTCACCGCCGCGACCGTCGCCTACGTCGTCAACTGCCTGTGGGGCACCGCCGTCGCCGTGCGCGTGATCCGCACGCGCAAGCTGCGGGTCGTCCACCACGGCCTGTTCGTCACCACCGCCGTCCTCACCGGTGCCGCCGCGACCACCCCGCTGTGGACGCGCTCACGGTCAGCCCTGTTCCTGCTGCCGGCCCTCGTCCCCCTGGCGCTCGCTCCACGCACGAACCCCCGCGGCGGAGCACACTGGAGAGTCGCGGTCGCCGCGGCACCGTCCTACCTGGGGGCGGTCCTCGCGCGGCGCTGACCGCTGCCGTCGACGCGGAAGGACACCAGTGGAACTCATCGAGGCGATCCGGAGACGGCGCACCACGAACGGCGCCTTCCTGCCGGACCCGGTGTCCGAGGAGCACCAACGGCTGCTGGTCGAGCTCGCGGGCCGGGCGCCGTCGCAGCTCAACAGCCAGCCGTGGCGGTTCGTCCTGGTCGAGGAGCGCGAGACGATCGACCGGATCGCGGACATCAGCGGCAGCACCATGATGAAGACGATGTCCGAGGGCACGTTCTTCGAGCGCTACAAGCCGTACTTCCGGTTCTCGCAGGCCGAGATGGACGAGCGCCGCTCCGGGATGCTGTTCGACAAGCTGCCCGCGCCGCTGCGCCCGTTCACGAACCAGGTGTTCACCAAGCGCGGCCAGTTCCTCATGAACGCGCTGCGGGTGCCGCAGACGCTCGGTGAGGAGAACCGCAAGCTCGTCGCCGGCTCCCCCCTGCTGCTCGGCGTGATGCTCGACCGGGACGAGTACCGGAAGGAGGCCCGCAACGCCTTCTACTCGGTGTTCAGCATGGGAGCCGCCATGGAGAACATCTGGCTCGCGACCACCGAGCTCGGCCTCGGCATCCAGTTCGTGTCGTTCCCGATGGAGATCGAGGAGTCGTGGAACGAGGTCGAACGGCTGCTCGAGGTGCCGCCGGAACTCGAGCTGATGGCCGTGTACCGGATCGGGTACACCCCGCCGGAGCGCCGACGCCCCGCGATCGACTGGGTGTCGAACGAGCGGAAGCGGCCCTCGCAGTACGTCTTCCGTGGCACGTGCGCGACGCCGCAGCAGGGCTGGGACGACGTCTCGGCGGTCGGGCACATCGAACCCGGGGCGACGGACGGGACCGCCCGGTGACGGCGACCGTGCCAGCGGGTGGCGATCCGGTCCTCCCGGGTCCGCCGCTCGATCAGGTCTCGTCGACCGCGCCCGCGCTGCCGGGGCGGCCCTGGATCGAGCAGGCCTGGCGGGACGTCGTCTTCGTGCACTGGCGGGTCGACGTGTCCGCCGTCGCGCCGCTGCTCCCCGCCGGGACCCGACCGGACACCATGGCTCCCGACGGCTCCGACGACGGGGTGACCACGTGGGTGGGGCTCATCGCGTTCAGCTTCGAGGACACCCGCTTCCCGCCGTTCGGGCCCCTCGGCCGGACCGGCGGCGTCGGGGACTTCCTCGAGGTGAACGTGCGGGTCTACACGCGCGACGACACGGGGCGCCGCGGGGTGGTCTTCCTGTCGCTGGACGCCGGCAAGGCCCTGCCCGCCGTGGCGGCCCGGGTCGTCACAGGGACGCCGTACCACTGGGCGCGGGTGGCCCGGCGGCGGGACGGCGACCGACTCGCCTACGCGGTCCGTCGGCACGGGACCCACCTGCGTTCGGTGCTGGAGGTCGAGGTCGGCGCACCGATCGCCGAGCCGACGCCGGTCGAGTCGTTCCTCACCGCACGGTGGGGCATGCACGTCGGGCGGGCGGGCCGGACCTCGTGGTGGCCGAACGAGCACGACGCCTGGGTGGTGCACCGGGCGTCGCTCACCCGGCTGCGCGACGACCTCGTCGGCGCCGCGGGCCTCCCCCTCGGGCTGACCGAGCTCGAGCCGGACTCGGTGCTGTACGCCCCCGGCGTGGTGACGCGCTTCGCCGGTCCGCGCGCCTGACCCGCTGACGCGGTGGGGGCCATCGCCGACGCCGCGTGCCGAGGGTCGGGCCGGCTGCGGCCGCGCCGTACGGGGGACAGCGGCTGACCGCGCGCTCGGAGGGCCGGGTAGAAGGGACGCATGACACGAGTGGCTGTGGTGACCGGTGGATCGGCTGGACTGGGACGGGCCACGGTCCGGGAGCTCGCGGCGCGCGGCTGGGACGTCGCCGTCCTCGCCCGCGGCGAGGAGGGCGTGCACGCCGCCGTCGCCGAGGTCGAAGCGGCCGGACGCCGCGGCCTCGCCCTCGTCGCCGACGTGTCGGACCGCCAGGCCGTCGAGGACGCCGCGGACCGCGTCGAGGCCGAGCTCGGCCCGATCGACCTGTGGGTGAACGGCGTGATGGTCGGGGTGTTCGGGAAGTTCCTCGACACCGCGCCGGAGGACTTCGAGCGCGCCCTGGACGTCACCTACCTCGGCTTCGTGAACGGCACCCGTGCCGCCCTGCGGCGGATGGTCCCCCGCGACCGCGGCCACGTCATCCAGGTCGGCTCGGCCCTCGGATCGCGGGGCATCCCGCTGCAGGCTGCGTACTGCGGCGCGAAGCACGCGATCGTCGGGTTCACCGAGTCCGTCGTCTCCGAGCTCATCGAGCAGGGCAGCCGGGTGCAGGTCAGCCGGGTCGACATGCCCGCCCTCAACACCATCCAGTTCGGCTGGGTGAAGTCGACGCTCCCCCACCACGCGCAGCCGGTCGCCCCGATCTACCAGCCGGAGGTCGGTGCCCGCGCCATCGCCGTCACCGCCGAACACCCTCGTCGTCGCACCTGGGTGGGCGAGTCGACGGTCTACACGATCCTCGCCAACCGGATCAGCGGCCGCTTCGCGGACTGGTACGCGGCGAAGACGCTCGTCAGCGGGCAGCAGATCCCGGACAAGGACGGCGAGGAGATCGGGACGAACCTGTACGAGCCGGTCCCCGGCGACCACGGCGCGCACGGTGTGTTCGACGAACAGTCGCACGAGTGGTCACCGCAGACGTGGTGGGTCGAGAACCGTCGACTCGGCAACGGGATCCTCGGCGCAGCGCTCGGCGTCGCCGGGCTGGCCGTCGCCGCCGCGGCCGGACGTCGCCGATGAGCGGCGCACGGCAGGACCGCGTCCGGGTCGTCGAGCTGCTCCGTGCCGGCATCGGCGTCGTGCACCTGCTCGGGTCCCGTCGCGCCCTCGGCCGCCCGGCGGTCCTCGGTCGCGTCCTCGGGGTCCGGCAGCTCACGCAGGCCGGCCTCCTGCTCCGGGCGGGGTCACCCGACGCGCACACCGTCAGCGCCCTGGTCGACGCCACGCACGGCGCGACGATGGTGCCGCTGGCACTCCTCGACCGGCAGTCCCGCCGCTTCGCCGTCCGCCAGCTCTGGATCGCGGCACTGCTCACCGTGCTCGAGATCGCGCTCGTCGGCCGCGGCCGGGAACGCTGAGCCCCACGCACACGAGGACGCCCCCACGGACCTGACGGTCGGCGGGGGCGTCCGGCAGGTGCCGCTACTCGACCTCGGATGCGGGGTCGTCGGCCTCGACACCGGTCTCGTCGAGACGGTCGCGGAGGTGGTCGGCCATGACGCCCGCACCCTCGTCGCCGTGGTCGTGCTGGACCTGCTCCACGAGTCCGTGCAGCTTGTCCTCGTTCGTCGCGTCGGTCGCACCGTCCATGATCGGTTCGGTCTGGACCCCGTTGTCACGCTCTCCTGCAGTCATGGTCCGAACGTTACGCCGGGTGCGCGTCCGCCTCACGGACACGGCCCAGGTCTGCGCTGACCGGACGGGGCGCTGCGGGAGGCGTGCCGGGGCGTGCGGACGGGAGGCCCGGGGCACGCAGGCCGCACACCGGACGCGGGCAGGGCCTCCTGCCCGGTGCGCGACGTGCGCTCAGAGACGCAGCCGCGTGAACTCCGGGTCGAGGTCGCCGTGCCGGTGCGCCGTGACGGAGACCGTCTGCTCGCGGAGGAAGTGCGCCATCTCGACGACGCCGGCCTCGACCACCGGCGCGTCGTGGATCGCCGTGTCGATGCCGGCACCGAGCGCCTCCTCGAGCGCGAGGGGGTCCCCGCCCAGCAGCCGGATCCGCGAGCCCGGGCCGGCGAACGCGGTGTGCGGCCGCGGCTCGAAGCCCTGCGACAGCACGATGTCGATGGCGTCTTGCGGTTCGTCCGACCCGCCCGACCAGTCCTCGCGGAGGAGGGCGCCGGACGCTGCGCGGGCCAGGAACTCCTCGTCCGTCTCGACCAGGTGGTCGACCACGTCGAGGGGTGCGCGACGCCCGGCGAGCAGCTGGGTGAGCGGGCCCGGGAGCGCGCGGGCCGTGCTGAGCAGGACGTGCGCCCGTGCGGCGGTCGCAGCGGCCAGCACCCGGACCAGGTCCCCGGTGCCGACGTCCTCCGACTGCCGGACGACCACGGACTGCGGCCGGTACCGGAGCACGTTCCGTTCGACGCGGAGGTCGGCGGTGTCGCGGGACCTGCCGAACCGGGTCTCGCGTGCCGCGGCGTCGCTCGTGGCACCGGCGCGGACCTGGTCGAACTCCTCGAAGGACAGACCGCTCCGGGACGCCTCGATGAGGGCGGTCACGCGCGGCGGCAGCCCCTGCAGCTGGATGCTCTTGTGGACCGTGCGGGGGACGGGCGCCCAGTGGCCGAGCACGGCGACGGACTCCGGGCCACCGCGCTTGACGCCGGCACCGACCGCGGCCCGTCCCCGGCCGCCGGAGGGCTGACGTCCGACGACCAGGTCCGTCGTCGGACGGTTCACGACGAGGGTGCCGGCGGTGACGCGGTCGGTCCACGCGGCGACCTCGTCGACGTCGAGCGTGTGCAGGGCCTCCACCAGGCCGTGCTCGCCGCCGTTCTGGATCGCGATCGCCTGGTCGAGCGTCTCGACGTGCACGACCCCGAGCACGGGGACGGCCGCGGCGGTCTGCGCGAAGGCGCTGCCGGGGCGGACCCCGACGCGGACGCCGGGCGACCAGAGCCGACCGGACTCGTCGAGGACGGTCGGCTCGACCAGCCAGGACTCCCCCGGGGCGAGCTCGGTCAGCGCGGCCCGGGCGATGCCGGTCGGTTCGACGACGAGCGGACCGACCTGCGCGGCGGGGTCCGTCGGCCAGGCGACCCGGAGGGCACGGGTGGCGTCGGCGAGCTGGCGGCGGAAGCGGTCGTCCTCGCCGACGGAACCGACCAGCACGACGAGCGAGACCGCCTCGCTCGCCTGCCCGGACCGGGTGAACGCCGAGGTGACGACGTCACGGACCGCCTGGTCGAGGTCGGCGGCCGGGGTCACCACCGCCGCGTTGACGGCACCGGTGTCGGCGATGAGCGGCAGACCCGCCCGCCACCACCGGAAGGACCGTGCGGTGTCCGGGGACCCGGTGAGCAGCACCCGGTCCACCGCGGGGTGGGCGACGAGGTCGCGACCGAGCTCGCTGACGTCGAGGTCGACGAGCTGCAGGAGCGAGTGCGGGACCCCGGCGTCCCAGAGCACGTCGGCGAGCACCGCACCGGACCGTCTGGCCAGGGGGGACGGCTTCAGCACGACCCCGCTGCCCGCGGCGAGCGCCGAGAGCACGCCGTCGGCCGGGGTCGCGACCGGGGAGTTCCACGGCGACACGACCACGGTCAGGCGTGGCGGCACGAAGACGGCGCCGGGGACGTCGGTGAGGTGCCGGGCACGGTCGGCCGCGTGGTGGGCGGCGTCGATCGCACCGCTGACCTGCCGGTCGGCCTCGGAGAGGGTCATCGCGGTCTCGGCGACCACCACCTCGACGAGGTCGGCGCGTCGGACCTCGAGTTCGTGGGCGACGAGGTCGAGCAGTTCGGCGCGGTCCTGCGGGTCCTGCCGGCCCCAGTTGACGCCCGCCTGGGCCGTGCGGGCGATGGTGCGCTCGAGTCGCGGGCGGTCGGTGACCCGAGCGCCGCGGATGGTCGCGGTGCCGAGCTGCGACCGCGGCACCCGGCGGAGCAGGTCCGCCGCCCACTCCCGGTTGGCGGGGACGGTGGGGTCGGTGTCCGCGGCCGGTGGGTGCACCGCGGTGATCGCGGGGGCGCCGAGGGGCACCCGGCGGTCCTGCGTGCGGAGGGTCGACGGCGCCGGGTGGTCGAGCGCGGCGACGGCGGCGACGGCGCGCTCGCGCTCCCGTTCGGCCACGGCGTCGTCGGTGCCGATCGAGAACGCCGTCGAGGTCGCGCTCTCGCGCAGCCGTCGGGCGAGGTACGGGATCGCGGCGTCGAACTCGTCGGGCTGCACGACCGGCGTGGCGAGGGTGAGCGTCCCGACGTCGGCGCGGACCGCGTCGGCGGCGGTGCCGGTCATCCCGAGGAGCATCTCGACCTCGAGCGCGTCGGTCACGCCGCGACGCTCGGCGAGCACGCGGGCGACGGCGATCGCGAAGAGGTCCTGACCGGCGAGCGCGACCCGGACCGCGTCCGTGTGCTCGGGCGCCAGCGCGGCGTCGAGCAGCCGGAGGAGCGCGGTGTCGGTCGCCTGGCGGGTGGCGTACGTCGCCAGGGGGCGGTCGTGCACGAGCGCGTCGGCGAGCTCGGTGGCACCGTGCGCTCCCTTGACGAGCCGGACCCGGATCGGTGCGCCACCGCGGAAGCGTCGCGCCGTCGCCCACTCGGTCAGCGAGGCGAGCGCTCCGACGCTGTCCGGGAGCGCGGCCGGCAGGGTGATCCCGGCGGTGAGGTGCGCGAACTCGTCGAGGTCGAGCAGGGTCCGGAAGACGGCTGCGGTCAGGTCGAGCTCGCGCGGGTCGCCGGTCTGCAACGTGATCGTGCTGCCCCCGGCGACGGCGGCGCGGAACACCGGGACGAGCCGCTCGACCGCCTGCTCGGTCGCAGCCCCGAGCGCCCACGGCGAGGACGGCGGCAGGACCTCGGACACCGCGAAGGACACGGCTGGGACGTCCGGCCGGCCGAGCAGGTCGGTGATCCACCGGAGCCTCCGGGCGCTCTCGTCCGGACCGAGCACGGCGGGACCGAGGGGGACGACGTCGAGCCGGGTGCCACGACCGGCGACCTTGGCGAGCGCCGGTCCGAGCCGGGCGGCAGGGGCGTCGACGACGAGGTGTCCGGCGAGCCGTCGCAGCACCCGGCGTGCGGACGGGATGACGGCCCACGGCGCCATGGTCGCGAACCCGCCGCCGACCGTCACCGCGCCGCGCAGGTACCAGGCGAGGAAGTCCGGCACGTCGCGACTGGCCTTCTCGAGGTTGCGCGCCGCGACGCGGGGGTCGTCGGGGCGGATCACCTTGTCGACGAAGCCGCGCGCGAAGTCGAGTCCGCGCTCGTCGCGCAGGACCTCGGCCAGCCGGACGGCGCCGGGGTCGGGCTTCACGCCGCGGGACGCGTCCAGCCACCGCCGGACGAGGGCGAGCGCGTCGTCGGAGCAGTCCTGGAGGCGGGCGCGCGGCATGCCCCGATCGTATGCCGCTCCCCCGACGTCACCTCGGAGGCCGCCGTGTGCCGTCCAGGAGTCCGCCGGACGGATGATCCTCGGCCCGATGGGTCTCCGCCGTGGATACGCTGGCGGGATGGTGGAGCACGGCGCTGACGGCCACGACTGGGCCACGTGGGACGCGTTCCACGACGTCTGGCGCGCGCTCGACCGGGCGCTGGACCTGGCCGTCCAGCGCGGTGCCGGGATCTCGATCCCCGAGTTCGAGATCCTCATCGGCCTGCACCGCGACCCGGACCACCGGCTCCGCGTCCGGGACGTCGCCGCGGGCATCGGTTGGGAGAAGTCCCGCGTCAGCCACCAGGTCACGCGCATGGTGTCCAGGGGGCTCGTCGCCCGGGCCGACTGTCCGAGTGACGGGCGCGGCAGCTGGGTCGTCATGACACCGGACGGCCGCCGCGCCGTCCTCGCCGGCATCCGCGCGCACACCGCCGCGCTCGAGGAACTGTTCTGGCGGCCCGTGGCGGGCGACGCCGCGACCCTGCGGACGGTCTCGCGCCGCGTCCTCGACGCGCTCGGCCCGGTCGACACCGACACCGACGTCGCGGCCGGTGCCCGCAGCACGGACGGCGGTCACCGGAACGGCTGAGCGCGCCCAGGCGGGCGTGGCAGGATGCGTGGGATCGACTGCGCGGGGGAGGCAGATGGACACCGACGGTCCACGGTCCGCACAGGCGGCACTGGTGGCGGCGCTCGACATCGTCGACGCGGCCCCGTCCGAACGCCTCGAGCGCATCGTCCGCATCGCGCGGGACCTCTTCGACGTGCCGTTCTCGTACGTCAACCTGCTCGACGACACGCTCCTGCGCACGCTGACGCCGAACGTGCCGGGCGAGACGCTCTCCGGGCCGCTCGAGTGGTCGTTCTGCCAGCTCACCGTGCAGCGACCGGGACCGACGGTCGTGCCGGACACCGCCGCCGATCCGCGTACCGCCGACCTGCCCGGGGTAGCGAGCCGCGGCATCCGGTTCTACGCCGGGGTCCCGCTGACGATGCCGGGTGACCTCGCCGTCGGCACCCTGTGCCTGATGGACGTCGTGCCGCGGGAGTTCAGCCCCCAGGACGAAGCGGCCCTGATCGACCTCGGCCGCTGGACCGAACAGGCCCTGGCCAGGGGGCTCCAGCACGACCGGCTGCTCGAGGTCGTCGAGGCCCTCGCCCCGGCACCCCTGCACGTCCCGGGTTACCGCCTCGCCGCGACGAGCGTGCCGTACGGCGACCTCAGCGGTGACGTGCACGACTGGACCGCAGGTGACGACGCCGTCACCTTCACGCTCGCCGACATCATGGGCAAGGAGCAGCCCGCCGCGCTCCTCGCCGCCGGGCTCCGGGCCGCACTCCGGCAGCACGAGGACCTGCTGCCGGTCGCGGCCGTCGGCGCCGTCGAGCCGCGGATCAGCGAGGACCTCAGCCGTGCCTCGGCCTTCGCGACGCTGTTCCACTCCCGCCTCACCCCGAGCACCGGCCGGGTGGACTTCGTCGACGCCGGACACGGGCTCGTGCTGCACCTGCGCGCCGACGGCACCTCGGAGATCCGTCGGTCGCGGGACCTGCCGCTCGGGCTGCACCCCGAGGGTGTGCCGTTCCGGGCGGGTTCGCTCGTCCTCGAGCCCGGGGACACGCTCGTCGTCACGAGTGACGGGGCACTCGACCTGGGCGACGGCACGATCGACACCCTGACGGACATCGGCCGGACGCTGCGGCGCGCGCCGGACACGGCCGCGTTCCTCGAGACCGTGCGCCTGCGGGCGGCCGAGCACGCCGAGGACGACGTGACGGTGGCGGTCCTGGCGCGCGACGCCGACTGAGCGAGGTCGGCGCAACGGGGTGGTGCTGGCACCTGCGGACAGGTGCCAGCACCAGCGCTCGTGCGCCTGACCCGAACAGGAACACGAACCGCTCCCCAGCCTGCGCCGGACCACCGACAGTCGCGTCCGGTGGGGTGCCGCGGGTCAGGTTCGCGCCGTCTCCCATCCCGGACCACGAACCGGGGCGGATCAGCGCAGGCTGTCCACCAACGTCGTCGCGACGAACACCGCCACCGCATCCGCACCGAGGTGGTCCGCCGCCGTGATCGTGACGACGGCGTCCGCGGCGTCGTCGAACAGCAGCATCTGGCCGTTCGCCCCGTGCAGGCGCCACAGCTGCGCTGGCCCGTCCCATCCGGCGAGCGCGTACCGCTCGTAGCCGGGGTTGCCACCGGCCACGACCCAGTCGGTGTGCAGGGCGTCGACCCACTCGGAAGCGACGAGCTGACGCCCTGCACAC
>NZ_QKTS01000021.1:0-37145 GCF_003234525.1 Curtobacterium sp. MCBD17_021
GGTGCGGGGAGGGGTGCGGGGAGCGACCGGTGGGTCGCGGTGGCCGGCGGTGGGTCGCGGTGGCCGGCGGTGGGCCGCGGTCAGCGGTTGCGACCGCGGTGGCCGGCGGGTGGGTCAGTCGGCGGGCTGGGCGTCGTGTTCGGCGAGGAACGCGCCGATGACGCTGCGGAACTCCTCCGGCTGCTCCAGGTGGGTGCAGTGGCTGGCGCCGGGGAAGACGTGCTGGCGGGCCCCCGGGATGTGCTCCACGAAGGGCTGCCAGGTGGCGGGCGTCGCTTCGTCGTGCTCACCGGCGACGACGAGGGTCGGGACGTCGACCTGGTCGAGGCGGTCGATGACGGACCAGTCGCGCAGCGAGCCGATGACGTGGAACTCGTTCGGCCCGTTCATCGTGTGGTAGACCGTCGGCTCGGCCTCCATCTGCTCCTCGGAGGCGACGAAGTCGGCGGGCATCGGGACGACGCGGCAGACGTGGCGCTCGTAGAACACCTGCGTCGCGGCGAGGTACTCCGGGTCGTCGGTCGTACCGGCGGCCTCGTGCCGGGTGAGCGCGTCCTGCACGTCGGCGGGCAGGTGGCTGCGGAGCTCGGCGGCGCCGTCCACCCAGAGCCGCATCGACGCGGGGGAGTTGCAGATCGACAGGCTCGCGATGCCACCCGGACGGCGGACACCGATCTCGGCGCCGAGCATGCCGCCCCACGACTGGCCGAGCACGTGGTGGTCGCCGAGGCCGAGGTGTGCGACGAGCGCCAGGTACTCGTCCACGAACAACTGCGGTTGCCAGAAGTCGGCGGGCGCGTCCGGGCGGTGGCTGCTCCGACCACAGCCGAACTGGTCGGAGTGGACGACGGTGCGGCCGGTCTCGTCCGCGAACGCCTCGAGGTTCCGCAGGTAGTCGTGGGCCATGCCGGGGCCGCCGTGCAGGACGACGAGGGGCAGCGCGCCCGCGACGGGGCAGTCGGGCTCGGTGATCCGGTACCAGGTCTCGCCGTCCTGGAACGGCATGGTGCTCTCGGTGATGCGGGACATGGGGTGAGCATGGTCCCTCGAAAGGTCCCAGGCAAGACCTTTTCTGCTCGTTTAACGTGGCTGTAACAGCGCTGGTCCACGGTGGACCGTCGAGAGGGGTGCCGTGACGGATCGCGCGACGGAGACTCGGGTGGACGAGGTCGAGGACCGTCTCGTCACCGCGCTCGCCGTGGGGGAGTACCTGCCCGCAGCCCGACTCCCTCCGGAACGTGAACTCGCGGCGCTGCTCGGCGTCGCACGCGTCACCGTCCGGAGCGCCCTCGCCCGCCTGGTCGACCGCGGGGTGCTCGAGACCCGCCGCGGCCGCGGCGGTGGCACCTTCGTCCGGACACAGTGGCCGGCGAGCTCGTCGGAGTCGGTCGGCCGGACCCTGCTCGCCCGGTGGGCCGGCATCCAGGACACCGCCGACGCGATCGCCCTGCTGCACGGGGCACTGGCCGCCGCCGCAGCCGAGCGGATCACCCCGGCGGAGGCGGACGCGCTCCGGGACCGGCTCGACGCCTTCCGGCAGGCCTCGAGCGGCGCGGCGAAGCAGCAGGCGGACGCCGTCCTGCACCGGAGCATCATCGACGCCGCACGCAACGAGGTCCTGCGCTCGACCCTGGCGACGCTCGAGGCGCAGATCTCGATCGCGGCACCGGCACACCTGTGGGGGACCGAGGAGGGCATGGCGGAGATGGAGGCCCGTGCCACCCGGGACCACGAGGTCCTCGTCGAGGCGGTGTGCGCGGGGCGGGCGTCGGAGGCCGGCCAGGTCGCACGTCGGCACGTCGGGATCGACGTGGAGCTGCTCGAACAGGCGATGCTGCGCGCGGGCCAGGTGCCGACGGCGGATCCCGCACATCCGTGACGGCGATCACGGCGTCCGCGGGCACGGGCACGGGCATGATGAGCACATGACCGACATGCCGCCGCCGCGCCCGCAGCGATCGCCCCGACTGCGGAGGGGCCCGGGGTCGTCGCATCGCCTGATGGTCATCGGTGCGGTGCTGACGGTCGTCGGGCTGGCCGGGCACCGGCTCGCGCTGTGGTGGAACAGCATCCCGCTGCCCGAGGGCACGGGGGCGAACATCGGCGCCGGGGTGGCGGCCCTGGTCGCCCTGCTGGTCGCCGTCGGCGGTCTCGTGACCCTCGTCGTGGGCAGGCTGCTGCGCGCCCGCGGTGGCTCGAAGCGGCGGATCGGCGGATGACCACTCCGATCGTCGCCTGACGGACGGGAGGCCCGGGGCGGACTCGCCACGGGCCTCCTGTCGGTCGGCAACCGGTCACCGGTGTCGGCACGGTGTGCCGGTGTGCCGGTGTGCCGGTGCGCTCAGACGTCGCGGCGTCGCGCGACCACCATCGCGAGGGCGCCCACCACGACCACCTCGGCGAGGAGGACGCCCGCACCGCTCCACCCGTTCAGGTCGGAACTGCCCTCCACCGACGCCGTCGCGGGGGCCCCGGACGAGCCGCTCGCAGGAGCGTCGGACGCGTAGGCGTACAGCTGTCCGCCGGCCGCATCGGGCAGGTAGCCTGCGGCCGTGCCGAGCCAGTCGATGCCGGCGAGCATGGACACCAGGCTGAGCACGATCGGCAGCACGAGCAGGATGCCGAGCGTGATGGCGATGCCGCCGGCGCTCGACCGGACGAGCAGACCGATGCCGAACGCGAGCAGCGCCACGAGCGTCACGTACACGGAAGCACCCAGGAGCGGCATGACGACCGCGGGGTCGGTGAGGTCCGGATGGACCCCCTTCGCTGACTGCAGTGCGGTCGAGACGGCGACGCCGATCCAGGTGGCGACGACGCTGACGAGGAACGTCGAGACGGCGAGCACGGTGGCCTTGGCGAGCAGCGCGCCGAGGCGTCCGGGGTCCGCGGTGAACGTCGACCGGATCTGTCCGGTGGCGTACTCGCCCGAGATGATGAGGACACCGAGCACCCCGACGACGAGCGCGGACAGGTACACGCTGATCGTGTTCATCCCGACGATGGTCTGGTTCGCGGCGTCGGTGGTGGGCGCGTCGCCCTCCGCCAGGGCGCCGATGAGGGTCGCCAGGCCGATCGTCAGCACGGCGATGACGGCGAAGCACCAGAACGTCGACCGGATGCTCCAGAACTTGATCCACTCGCTACGGACGAGCCGGAGGAAGCCGAGGTGCTTGCCCTGCAGGGAGCTCTTGCCGCGGTGACGGTGCTGCTCGGTCCCACGGTGGTCGGTCTGCTGCGCCGCGCTCATCGCGTGCCCTCCGATCGGTACTCGACGTCGTCGCGGGTGAGGGCCATGTATGCCTCCTCCAGGCTCGCTCCGGTCGGGGTGAGTTCGTGCAGGACGACACCGGCGCGGGCGGCGATGTCACCCACCGTCGGTGCGTCCGGACCGACCACGAGGAACGACCCGTCCTCGCGCTGGGTGACGGTGGCTGCCGGGCCGATCGCCGTGAACAGCTGGTCCGGCATCGGGGTCCGGACGACGACCCGGGCGAGTGCCGTGCTGCCGGCGGGACCACCGGCGCCGGCGACGAACTCCGCGATCGGGGCGTCGGCGAGCACCTTGCCGCGACCGAGGACGACCACGCGGTCGGCGGTCTGCGCCATCTCGCTCATGAGGTGGCTGGAGAGGAAGACCGTGCGCCCCTCCGCCGCCAGACGGCGGGCGAGCTGCCGGACCCAGAGCACACCGTCCGGGTCGAGGCCGTTCACCGGCTCGTCGAGGATCAGGGTGCGCGGGTCGCCGAGCAGCGCCGCGGCGATGCCGAGGCGCTGCCCCATGCCCAGGGAGAACCCGCCGACGCGCTTGCGGGCGACGGACTCGAGGCCGGTCATCTCGATGACCTCGTGCACCCGCTGCTTCGGGATGCCGTGGGTCGCAGCGAGGGCGAGCAGGTGGTTGTACGCGCTGCGTCCCGAGTGCACCGCCTTCGCCTCGAGCAGGGCGCCGACCTGCCGGAGCGGGTCGTGGAAGCTCTGGTACGGCCGGCCGTTCACGGTTGCACTGCCGGAGGTCGGTCGGTCGAGCCCCATGATCATGCGCATGGTGGTCGATTTGCCGGCGCCGTTCGGACCGAGGAAGCCGGTCACGATCCCGGGGTGCACGACGAACGAGACGTCGTCGACCGCGGTCTTCGGGCCGTAGCGCTTGGAGAGGTGCTGTACTTCGATCATCGCTGGTCACGCTAGGGCAGCGGGTCCCGTCGCTGCCTCCCCCTCGAGGGGGAGACCCCCGCCTCCCGCTGTTGGAACGATCGTTCCGATGCAGGTGTCATGTCACACGGTCGTCACACGGGGGAAACGGGCGGTGCGACCGGGGTCCGTAGCTTCCTTCCCAGGCAGACGCCGACCCCACCCTCTCCCACTCCGGAGGACGTCATGGCAACCGAAGTCGCGGCACCCGTCGCACCGCCCCACGCCCCCGTCACGTCGACCGCCCCCGCGGGCGCTGGCCTGATCAAGCCCGGGTACGACCCGGCCCTCACCAACGAGGACCTCGCCCCGCTGCGGAAGCAGACCTGGACGAGCTACAACGTCTTCGCGTTCTGGATGTCGGACGTGCACTCGGTCGGCGGCTACGTCACGGCCGGCTCGCTCTTCGCCCTCGGCATCGCGAGCTGGCAGGTGCTCGTCGCCCTGGTCGTCGGCATCCTCATCGTGCAGGTGTTCGCGAACCTCGTCGCGAAGCCGTCGCAGCGCACCGGTGTCCCGTACCCGGTGATCAACCGCGCCGTGTTCGGCGTGCTCGGCGCGAACGTCCCGGCGATCATCCGCGGGCTGATCGCGATGGCCTGGTACGGCGTGCAGACCTTCCTCGCCGCGCAGTCGCTCAACATCGTGTTCCTCAAGTTCATCCCCGGCTCGGCAGCGCTGCTCGAGCCGTCGTTCCTCGGGTTGGACGCGCTCGGCTGGATCTCGTACGCCGTGCTCTGGGTCGCGCAGGGCGCCCTGTTCTGGATGGGCATGGACGCGATCCGGAAGTTCATCGACTGGGCCGGGCCGGCGGTCTACGTCGTCATGATCGCGCTCGCCGTGTACCTCGTCGCGCGGGCCGGCATCGGGAACATCTCGCTGACGCTGTCGGTCGGCGAGCCGATGTCCTTCGGCGCGAGCATCCCGGTGATGCTGTCCGCGATCGCACTCGTCGTCAGCTACTTCTCCGGCCCGATGCTCAACTTCGGTGACTTCTCGCGGTACGGGCGGTCCTTCGCCGCGGTCAAGCGCGGCAACCTGCTCGGGTTGCCGGTCAACTTCCTGTTCTTCTCGATCCTGACCGTGCTGTGTGCGAGCGCGACGGTGCCGGTCTTCGGGGAGCTCATCACCGACCCGATCGCGACGGTGCAGGCGATCGACGCCCCCTTCGCGATCCTGCTCGGCGGCCTGACCTTCGTCACCGCCACCGTCGGGATCAACATCGTCGCGAACTTCATCAGCCCCGCGTTCGACTTCTCGAACGTCGCCCCGCGCCGGATCAGCTGGCGGGCGGGCGGCATGATCGCGGCGGTCGGTTCGGTGCTCCTCACCCCGTGGAACTGGTACGGCAACGACCAGGCGATCCTCTACACGCTCGGTGTCCTCGGAGCGCTGATCGGCCCGCTGTTCGGGATCCTCATCGCCGGCTACTACATCGTCGGGAAGCAGCGCGTCGCGGTCGACGACATGTACTCGATGGACCCGGCCGCCCGGTACTGGTACCGGAAGGGCTTCAACCCCAACGCGATCTGGACCCTCGTCGCGACCGGTGCGGTGTCCGTCGCCAGTGCCGTCCTGCCGCCGGCCCTCGGCGTCGCCCAGGAGCTCAGCACCTACAGCTGGTTCATCGGATGCGGGCTCGGGCTCGTCGTGTTCTGGGCGTTGGAGCGCCGGTTCCCGAGCATGCCCGTCCTCTCGGCGGACGACCCGACGGTCGACGACGGCGCCGCGACCGGTCGCGCCTGACCGGGTGACTCCTCCTCCACAGGGGCGCCCGCACATGGCCTGCGGCGGGTGCCCCTGTGGACAGCCGGGAGGCCCGCCACCCGCCCGTCGAGGATCGTCACCACCCGGCATCACACCCGGCACCACCAGCTCCACCGGAAGGACCCGCGATGCGCATCCGTGTCGTCAACCCCAACACCACCGCGTCGATGACGGCGGCGATCGGCCGTGCCGCGGCTGCGGTCGTCGGGACGGGCACGGTGGTCGAAGCCGTGCAGCCCACGATGGGACCGGCCTCGATCGAGAGTCACTACGAGGAAGCACTCGCCGTGCCAGGGCTCCTCGAACAGGTCGCCGCCGGCGAGCGGGACGGGGTGGACGCCATCGTCGTGGCCTGCTTCGGGGACCCGGGCATCGACGCCGCGCGGGAGCTGGCGAGCGGTCCGGTGATCGGCATCGCGGAGGGTGCCTACCGGACGGCCGCCCTGCTCGGGCGGCGCTTCGGCGTGGTCACCACCCTGAGGCGGACGACCGGGCGAGCCCGGGAACTCGCGGAGCGCTACGGGTGCTCGTCGCTCCTCACCGAGGTCCGCGCGTGCGAGGTGCCCGTGCTGCGACTCGACGACCCGACGTCCGCCGCGCGGGACCTCGTCATCGCCGAGTGCCGACAGGTCATCGCCAACGGAGCCGACGCCGTCGTGCTCGGGTGCGCGGGCATGGCCGACTTCTGCGCGGCCGTGTCCGACGAGATCGGGGCTCCGGTCGTGGACGGCGTCAGCGCAGCGACCCTCCTCGCCGAGTCCCTCGTCCGACTCGGCCTGACGACCGGCAAGCACGGCGAGTACGCGGCACCACCGCCGAAGCCGTTCACGGGGATGCTCGCACCCTTCGCGCTGCCCGACACCCGCGTGACGATGGGGGCGGGCGCATGACGAGCCTCCAGACCGTGGCGGCGACCGACCACCGCACACCCGTCGACCTCGTGTTCCGTGCCCGGCGCACCTGGATCGACGGTGCGTTCCGCGCAGCAGCCGTCGTGGTGCGGGAGGGGCGGGTCGTGTCCGTCGAGCCCCCCGACGCCGTGCTCGCCGCCCGACAGGACGTGACGGTGCCGGACCGCCACGTGCTGCTCCCAGGACTGGTCGACACGCACGTGCACGTCAACGAACCCGGCCGCACCGAGTGGGAGGGCTTCGCCTCCGCCACCCGCGCGGCGGCACTCGGCGGTGTCACGACGATCATCGACATGCCGCTCAACTCGATCCCGGCGACCGTCGACGTGCCCGCCCTGCGCGTCAAGCGGGCGAGCGCTGCCGGACGCGTGGCCGTCGACGTCGGGTTCTGGGGTGGCGCGGTCCCCGACAACGCGGGGGGCCTCGGCGAGCTCCACGACGCCGGGGTGTTCGGCTTCAAGTGCTTCACCGCACCGTCCGGTGTGGACGAGTTCCCACATCTCGACCCCGTCGCACTGCGGCGGGCGATCGCCGAGGTCGCGGCCCTCGACGCCCTGCTCATCGTGCACGCCGAGGACCCCGACCACCTCGTCGGCCACGACGCACTGGGCACGCGCTACCGCGACTTCCTGGACACCCGACCCGCACAGGCCGAACGATCGGCGATCGCCCGGGTGATCGAGGGCGCGCGCGAGACCGGTGCCCGCGTGCACGTCCTGCACCTCTCCGACGCCGGTGCGCTGCCGATGATCCGAGCGGCGAAGGCCGACGGCGTGCACATCACGGTGGAGACCTGCCCGCACTACCTGGCGTTCGAGTCCGGGGCCATCCCCGACGGCGCGACCGCGTACAAGTGCTGCCCACCGATCCGCGACGACGCCAACCGCGACGCGCTCTGGACGGGGCTCCTCGACGGCACGATCGACATGGTGGTGTCCGACCACTCGCCCTCGACCGCCGACCTCAAGGTCGACGACTGGGGTCTGGCGTGGGGCGGCATCGCCGGACTCCAGGTCGGCTTCCGCGCGCTGTGGACCGAGGCCGACCGACGCGGCCTGCCACTCGATGCGGTGCTGCCCGCGGTGACGACCGGACCCGCGGCGCTGGCCGGGTTCACCGACCGTGGTGTCATCGCGCCGGGCGCCCTCGCGCACTTCGCGGTGTTCGACCCCGACGCCGTGTCCACCATCGAGGCGGGCGCGCTCGAGCACCGCAACCCGGTCTCCGCCTTCGACGGGCTGCGGGCGCGGGGGCGGATCACCGAGACCTGGTTGCGCGGTCGGCGCATCACGTCCACCACCGACGGTGTCACGACCGTCGACGCGGTCGCCGGAGAGCTGGTGGACCGTGCCTGACGCGCTCGTCGAAGCCGCCGTGCACCTCGGCTCGACGCCCGACGACGTCCTCTGGGGACAACTGCCGAGTCGCACCGACGTCGCCGTCCGTACCGTCACCCCCGGGACGGTGGTGACGATCGACACCCTCAGTCACGAGGGTCTGCTGGCCGACCAGGGCTCGGACCCCGTCGCGTTCTTCGGGCGGCACGGTGTCGCGCCGGTCGACGTCCTGCCCGACGCGGTCGACGTCGTCCGTCAGCTGACCCGCGACGCCGCCGACGGCCCCCACGTCGTCTCGCGCCCGATCGGCGTCCAGGGCGCCGAACCCGGTGACGTCGTGTCGGTCACGGTCCTGGCGGCCGTCCCGCGGGTGCCGTACGGGGTCATCTCCAACCGGCACGGCCGCGGTGCGCTGCCCGGAGAACTCCCACGCGGTGACGACCCGGTCTCGGTGTTCGCGGACGTCGTGACCCGCGATGGCGTCGACCTCGGTCGGCTGCCGGTGGTCGAGGGCGGGCCCCGCGTCGTGACGTTCCCGCTCCGTCCGTTCCCCGGCATCGTCGGGGTGACGGTCGACAGCGACGTCCGGCCGCACTCCGTCCCGCCCGGGCCGCACGGCGGGAACGTCGACATCGCGCTGCTCACCGCGGGCTCCACGCTGCACCTGCCCGTCCAGGTGCCCGGAGCCGGGGTCTACGTCGGTGATCCGCACTTCGCGCAGGGGGACGGCGAGGTCGCCCTCACCGCGATGGAGGCCTCGCTCCGCCTGACCCTGCGTCTCGACCTCGTGCCGCGGGCCTCTGCGCTCGCCCGGTTCGGCGAGCTGGTCGGACCCCTGGCGGAGACGACCGAGTTCCTCGTCCCGACCGGCATGGACGCCGACCTCGACGACGCCGTCCGCCGGTGCGTCCGGGCCGCCATCACGCTGCTCCGGGCGCGGTGGGGTGTGGAGGAGCACCTGGCGTACGCGTACCTCAGTGCCGCGACCGACTTCCGGATCTCGCAGGTCGTCGATCTCGTGTGCGGTGTGCACGCGACCGTGCGCAAGAGCGACTTCCAGGCGGTGCCGACGTGCGACTGAGGGGGACCTGGCCGGACGGTCTGGAGCCCGCGTTCCATGCCTACGAGAACGCCCTGGTGCGGGACGACACCGCGGTGCTCGACGCACTGTTCGAGTCAGGGCCGGACACCCTCAGGGCCGACGGGGCCGGGCTGCTCCGCGGGCACGACCGCATCAGCGCGTTCCGGTCGACCCGGGGTGGCGTCGCCCGCCGTGAACTCGTCGGTGTCGACGTCGAGCGACTCGCTCCGGACGTCGTCCTCGTCGTGGGGGAGTCCCGGTTCGTCGACGGGGGGAGCGGGGTGCAGACGCAGCTCTGGCGCCGGACCGACGGGACCTGGCGGATCCGAGCCGCGCACGTCACGAGCCGCGCGGTGGCCCTCGACCGGTCGGTGTGGCGCGTGGTCGGCGACCCCCTCGTCCGTGGTGCCGACGCCGGCGGTTCCGATGTCAGCGCTCAGGTCGCCGGCGCGGGTGCCGTGCAGATCGATCGACCGCTCGCCGGGCTCCGGGTCGCCGTGAAGGACCTGTTCGCGGTCCGCGGTCAGGTGATCGGTGCCGGCAACCCCGCGTGGGAGTCCACAGCGCCCGTCCAGGCGGTGCACGCCCCGGCCGTCTCGGCGCTGTTGCACGCCGGGGCCGACGTCATCGGGATCGCGCGCACGGACGAGTTCGCGTACGCGCTCGCCGGGCGGAACGCGCACCACGGTGGCCCGCCGAACGGGGCCGATCCGGAGCGCATCAGCGGCGGCTCGACGTCCGGTCCGGCGAGCGCCGTGGCGCTGGGCCTGGCCGACGTCGGACTCGGCACGGACACCGCCGGCAGCATCCGCGTGCCCGCCTCCTACCAGGGGCTGTGGGGCCTGCGGACGACGCACGGCCTCGTGTCACGCGACGGCGTGCTGCCACTCGCGCAGAGCTTCGACACGGTCGGATGGCTGACACGACGGCCCGACACCCTCCGAGCGGTCGCGACCGGGTCGCTCGGTCCCGCTGTGGCCGCCCTCGAGCCGTCGTTGCTCGTCTGCGACGCCCTCCTCGCGGCCGCCGACCCCGCCACCCGGCGTGCGTTCGAGGACTGGCTGGCGCGGACGGGGCGGGACGTCGGACCGGTGGAGCTGCCGGACCTCGACGACCTCGCCGAGACGCTGCGGATCGTGCAGGGCGCCGAGGCGCACCGCAACCACGGGGCGTGGGTCGCCGCACACCCCGGCGTCCTGGGAGCCGACGTCGCCGAACGCTTCGCCGCAGCTGCCGCGATCACGGCGGAGCACGAGGCCAGGGCGCGGGACGGCCTGCACCGGTTCCGGGCCGCGGTGCGTTCGGCGGTGGGTGGTCACGCACTGGTGCTCCCGACGGTGCCGGGTCCCGCGCCGCTCCGGACGGCCGACCGTCCGGCGGTGCTCGCCACGCGACGGGCGACCCTCCGGATGACGTCGGTCGCGGGGATCGGCGGGCTCCCGGCGGTGAGTGCTCCGTTCCTGACCGTGCACAGGGCGCCCGTGGGTGTCTCCCTGGTCGGGTCCGCCGGTTCGGACGTCGCGCTCGTCGACCTCGCAGCGCACCTCGCCGCTGCAACAGCACCGTAACAAGCGTTCCAATAGGATCGTGTAAGGAACGGAAGGTACGAACATGCATCCCGTCAACCCACCCACCCGGCTGCTCATGGGGCCGGGTCCGATCACCGCCGACCCCCGCGTGCTCCGCGCCCTGTCCACGCCGCTCGTCGGCCAGTACGACCCGTGGATGACCGAGACGATGAACCAGACGCAGGAGTTGTACCGGCAGGTGCTCGGGACGCGGAACGACGCCACCGTCCTGGTCGACGGCACCTCGCGCGCCGGCATCGAGGCGGCACTCGTGTCGCTGCTGGCCCCCGGGGACTCCGTGCTCGTCCCGGTCTTCGGGCGCTTCGGGCACCTCCTGGCCGAGATCGCCGGACGGGCGGGCGCGACCGTGCACACCATCGAGACGGAGTGGGGGCAGGTCTTCCCGACCTCGGTCATCGAGGCCGCCATCGCCCGCGTCCGGCCGAAGGTCCTGGCGATCGTGCAGGGGGACACCTCGACGACGATGAACCAGCCGCTCGACGAACTCGGGGCGGTCTGCGACCGGTACGGCGTGCTCTTCTACACGGACGTCACCGCCTCGGTGGGTGGCAACCCGCTCGAGGTCGACGCGTGGGGGATCGACGCCGTCAGCGCCGGGCTGCAGAAGTGCCTCGGCGGACCCTCCGGCAGTGCGCCACTGTCCCTCTCCCCGGCGGCGGTCGCCGTGCTGGACGCGCGCCGGAGCGTCGAGGCCGGCATCCGCGAGCCCGGTGACGACGTGTCCGACGACCCGATCCGGTCGAACTACCTCGACCTCGCGATGATCATCGACTACTGGGGTCCCCGACGCCTCAACCACCACACCGAGGCGGCGTCGATGCTCTACGCGGCGAACGAGTGTGCCCGCATCCTGCTCGAGGAGGGCCGTGACGCCGTCGTCGAGCGGCACGCACTGGCCGGACGAGCGATGCTGGACGGAGTCCGCGGGCTCGGCCTGACGGTGTTCGGTGACGTCGACCACAAGATGCACAACGTCGTCGCGGTCGAGATCCCCGACGAGGTGCACGGGGACGCCGTCCGCGCTGCGATGCTCGAGGACCACGGGATCGAGATCGGGACCTCGTTCGGCCCCCTGCACGGCCGCGTGTGGCGGATCGGGACGATGGGCTACAACGCGCGGAAGGACACGGTCGTGACGACGCTCGCCGCCCTCGAACAGTGCCTGCGGCGCGGCGGGAAGACCGTGCCGCAGGGTGGCGGCGTCGACGCGGCGCTCGACGTGTACGCCGCGGCAGCCGACGGGGCCCCGACCACGGTGCCGACCGTTCCCACGGCCACGGCCACGGCCACGGCCACGGCCACGGCCACGGACGCGTCGGCACCCGTCGCCGCGGGAGCGCCCGCATGAGCGCCGCCGTGCGGACGCCGGTCGCGACGGAGCGGGCGCGGACGGCAGCGGACACGATCGTCGCCCGCTGCGACGAACTCGCCGCCCTCACCGAGACGCCCGGGCGCATCACCCGCGTGTACCTGTCACCCGAGCACGCCCGTGCGAACGAGACCGTCGGCGCGTGGATGCGCGACGCCGGGTTGCGCACCTGGCAGGACGCCGCTGGCAACCTGCACGGACGAGCGGCGGGATCGACGCCGGACGCCCCGGTCCTCCTGCTCGGGTCGCACCTCGACACCGTGGTGGACGCGGGGCGGTACGACGGCGTCGTCGGGGTCCTCATGGCGATCGAGGTCGTCGCCCGCCTGGTCGACGACCACGGCGCGCTGCCGTTCGCACTCGAGGTCATCGCCTTCTCGGACGAAGAGGGCACCCGGTTCGGCAAGGCGTTGCTCGGCTCCTCCGCGGTCGCCGGCGTGTGGGACGAGTCGTGGTGGGACCTCGCGGACGCGCACGGCACCACGCTCCGGTCCGCCTTCGAGTCCTTCGGTCTCGACCCGCGGCGCGTCACCGAGGCCGCCGTGGCCCCGGCATCGCTCGTCGGCTACCTCGAGGCGCACATCGAACAGGGCCCGGCCCTGGAGCAGGCCGGCCAGGCGCTCGGCGTCGTCACGAGCATCGCGAGTGCCCGTCGCTTCACGGTGCAGGCGGTCGGTGAGGCTCGGCACGCCGGCGGCACGCCCTACGAACGCCGCCACGACGCCCTGCTCGCCGCCGCCGAAGCAGCACTCGCCGTGGAGCGGATCTGCCGTGCGGAGCAGCACATCGGCACCGTCGGGACCATGGTGGTCGAGCCCGGAGCCGTCAACGTGGTCCCGGGCCTCGCGACGTTCACGGTCGACCTCCGCGGGGAGTTCGACGACGGACGCGACCGGGTGTGGGACGACATCGCCGACGCCTTCCGGCAGATCGGGGAGCGCCGCGGGGTCGTCGTCACCCCCACCGAGGTGCACCGTGCCCCCGCGGTCTTCTGCGCACCACGGCTCATGGACGCGATCCGCGCCGGCATCGTCGCCACCGGCGAACCGACACCGCTGGAACTGTTCTCGCGCGCCGGCCACGACGCGATGTCCCTCGGCCTCGTCACCGACGTCGCGATGCTGTTCCTCCGCAATCCCGACGGCATCAGTCACCACCCGGACGAGTTCGTCTCGGCCGACGACGTCGCGCTCGGGGTCGACGCGCTCACCGCGGCGATCGAGCGTCTCGCACACGAGCACCGCCTCGGTGACGAGGTCGACGCGTGACCGCCCCCGACGTCCGCGGACGCATCGACCGGGTGTGGGAGCGGCTCTCGCCCGCCGAACGGCGGGTCGCCGCGATGATCCGACACGATCCTGAGCTGCTGCTCGTCGGGACCTCCGCGCAGCTCGCCGCGGAGTCCGGGACCTCCAAGGCGACCGTGTCACGGCTCGTCCGGTCCCTGGGTTTCCAGGACGCCGCCGAGGTCCGGCAGAACCTCATGTCGGCCCGCGGCACCGGCCTGCCATGGGCTGCGGAGGACGCCGCCCACGTCGACCAGCGTGCGGTGGAGGCCCGGAACCTCGACGCAGCCTTCGCCTCGCTCGCGCGGGCCGACCGACCTCGTCTCGCCCGACGGGTGATGCGTGCCCGACGAGTCCTGGTGTTCGGCGAGCGTGGTGCCTACCCGATCGCCCTGCAGCTCCGGGCGCAACTCGCGCAGGTGCGGCCCGACGTCCGCATCGGTCCCTCGCCCGGGCAGCGCCTCGGTGAAGAGGTCGCCGACCTCGACCGGCGCGACCTCGTGTTCATCGTCACGGTCCGGCGGCACGCGGCCGGCGTCGACCGCGTGGTCCGGCACTGCGTCGGGACGGGCGCGGACGTCGTCGTGCTCGGCGATCCGACGGCGGCGCTGATCGCGGCACCGGCCACGACCGCCGTGCTGTGTCCGGTCGACTCGCCCTCGGCGTTCGACTCGATGGCGGCCCTGTTCGCCGTCGTCGCCGCGATCACGAACGACGTCTACGAGGCCGCGGGCCCGGCCGGAAGGACCAGGGTCGACGCCGTCGCGAACGCCTACGACACGCTCGGGGAACTCGCCGGGTCCTGACGGTCATCGGACGCCACGCGCAGCTCGGACGCCAGCGATCGGTTCCGCTCCACGATGAGCGTCCGGAGGTAGCGGCGGAGCACGAGCCCCTCGGCGACCCGCCCGAGCACACCGAGGGGCGCGCGGAACGTGACCTCGTCGATCATCCGTGTCCCCTCGGCCGTGGGCTCGAACCGGTGCTCGTGCCGGAACCGGGCGAACGGCCCGCGCACCTGTTCGTCGACGAACGCGCAAGGTGCCTCCAAGACGGTGATCCGGCTCGTCATCCGCCAGACGACGCCGAGGTGGCGGGCCCGCCACGTCACGGTCTCGCCCAGCCCGATCGTCCCGCTGGTACGTCCGGCGACGGCTCGCTCGCCGCTCGCTGCCATCGACCGCAGGTGCGCGCCGATGTCGAGGGACAGTGCGAAGGCACGCTCCGGTGGCACCGGCAGGTCGGTCACGATCCGGACGGCAGCGCTCATGCCACGATCCTGGCGCACGGACGGCAGGATGGTCACGTGACGAATGCGACCGTGCGCCCGCTCGACCGTGCCGCAGCGCTCGTGCCCGGTCTCGCGCTCGCGACCGGCATCGCCGTGGTCGCCACGGTCATCGGCCGTCTCCTGCCCGTCGTCGGCGCCCCGGTCAGCGGGGTCCTCATCGGCGCGGTCGTCGGCACGATCCGTCGTCCGGGTGCGCTGTTCCGCCCCGGCATCTCGACGGCGAGCAGGACGGTCCTGCAGTCCGCGGTGGTGCTGCTCGGTGCCCAGCTGTCCCTGGCGCAGGTGGCGCGTGCCGGGGTGGAGTCGCTGCCGGTCATGCTCGGCACCCTCGCCGTCTGCCTGCTCGCAGCGTGGGGGATCGGTCGCGCCCTGGGCGTCGTCGGCAACCTCCGGACCCTGATCGGAGTCGGGACGGGGATCTGCGGAGCCTCCGCGATCGCCGCCGTGACCCCCGTGATCGGTGCCGTGTCGATCGAGGTGGCCTACGCGGTGTCGACGATCTTCCTGTTCAACGTGGCCGCGGTCGTCGTCTTCCCCGTGGTCGGGCACGCGCTGGGGATGAGCCAGCACGCGTTCGGTCTGTTCGCGGGCACGGCGGTGAACGACACCTCGTCGGTCGTCGCCGCGGCGAGCACCTACGGTCCCGGTGCGGCCGACTTCGCGGTCGTCGTGAAGCTCGTGCGCACCCTGATGATCATCCCGGTCGTCCTCGTCCTGGCGTGGCTCGTGGGCCGGCGGACGAGCCCCGGCACCGCTCCGGCCGACGGCGTCGCCCTCGACGGTCCAACCGTGCCGAGCCCCACACCCGCGCGCTGGTCGCCGCGCCGGGTGTTCCGCCTCGTGCCCTGGTTCCTGATCGGCTTCGTGCTGGTCGCCGCCGTGAACTCCACCGGTCTGGTCCCCGGTCCGGCGCACCCGGTCATCGCCGCGGTCGCCGCATTCCTCATCACCGTCGCGCTGAGCGCCATCGGTCTGTCCACCGACGTCGCCGGGTTCCGCCGGGCCGGGCTCCGCCCGGTGCTGCTCGGCGGGTCGCTGTGGATCGTGGTCTCGGTGTCGAGCCTCGGGCTGCAGGCCCTCACCGGCAGCATCTGACCTGCCGCTACGGTCGGGGGATGGACCTCGACGCCTCCACCTTCCCCGTCATCGACGGCCACAACGACCTGCCGTGGGAGCGTCGTGACACGCACGCGTCCGGTGTCGACGGCATCGACTCGGAGACCGACTCGCTCCACACCGACCTGCCGAAGCTCCGCGCCGGCGGCGTCGTCGGGCAGTTCTGGTCGGTCTACGTGCCCGTCGAGGAGCCCGACCCCGTCCGGACCACGCTCCAGCAGATCGACCTCGTGCACCGGATGGTCGAGCGGTACCCGGACGACCTCGCCCTCGCGCGCACAGCCGACGAGGTGCGAGCCGCGGTCGGCTCGGGGCGGATCGCCTCGCTGCTCGGCGCCGAGGGCGGGCACTCCATCGGCGACGACCTGGCCGTCCTCCGCGACTTCGCACGGCTCGGGGTCCGGTACATGACCCTGACGCACAACGACGACACCCCGTGCGCCGACTCCGCGACGGGCGAGCGGGCGCACGGCGGCCTGACCGACCGTGGACGCGAGGTCGTCGCCGAGATGGAGCGCATCGGCATGCTCGTCGACCTGTCGCACACCGCGCCGAGCACCATGCGGGACACCCTCGACGTCGCCACCCGGCCGGTCGTCTTCAGCCACTCGTCGACCGTCGCCCTCGACGACCACCCCCGGAACGTCCCCGACGACGTGCTCGGACGGCTGAGTGACAACGGCGGGGTGGTCATGATCACCTTCGTGCCCGCGTTCGTGTCCCGTGCCTGGGCCGACTGGGAGCAGGCGGGATCGGTGGGTGAGCCGCCGCTCGTCACGGTGTCGGACGTCGCGGACCACGTCGACCACGCCAGGGAGGTCGCCGGTGCAGCGCACATCGGCCTCGGCGGCGACTACGACGGCACCCCGGTGCTGCCGCCGGACCTGCGGGACGTGTCGCGGTACCCGTCGCTCGCCGACGAGCTGCGCCGCCGGGGGTGGGGTGGCGCCGACCTGCGGGCGCTGGCGGGCGGCAACGTGCTGCGGGTGCTCGAGGCCACCGACGACCGTTTCGCGCGGACGGCTCTCGTCCGCTGACCGACCGGCTGGCCCCCGAACTGGCGTCCGGCGGGCGCGTCCGGCGTTGTCACACCACGTGAGCCACCCGGGATCCGCTCGGTAGGATCGGGCCGGACACCGAGCCTCCTGGGATGGGGGCAATGGGACCGACGTGAGGACGCACCCGATGACCGGCACCATCTACGACGACATCACGCAGGCCTTCGGCAACACGCCCCTCGTGCGGCTGAACCGACTGCCGCAGGAGGGCGGGGCCGAGGTCCTCGCCAAGCTCGAGTTCTACAACCCCGGCGCGAGCGTGAAGGACCGACTCGGCGTCGCCATCATCGACGCGGCCGAGGAGTCCGGCGACCTGAAGCCCGGCGGCACCATCGTCGAGGGTTCGTCCGGCAACACCGGCATCGCACTGGCCCTCGTGGGCGCGGCCCGTGGGTACCGGGTCATCGTGACGATGCCCGAGACCATGAGTGTCGAGCGCCGCGCGGTGATGCGTGCCTACGGTGCCGAGATCGTGCTGACGCCGGGTTCCGAGGGCATGAAGGGCGCCGTTGCCCGGGCCGGACAGATCGTCGACGAGACTCCGGGCGCGATCCTCGCCCACCAGTTCGAGACGACGGCCAACGCCGCCATCCACCGCAGGACCACCGCGCAGGAGATCCTCCGCGACACCGAGGAGCACGTCGACGTGTTCGTCGCGGGTGTCGGCACCGGCGGGACCATCACCGGTGTCGGCCAGGTGCTCAAGGAGCGTGTGCCCGGCGTGCAGATCGTCGCCGTGGAGCCCGCGGACTCGCCCCTCCTCACGAAGGGGACCGCCGGTCCGCACAAGATCGCGGGCATCGGGGCGAACTTCGTCCCGGAGGTCCTCGACCGCTCGGTCATCGACGAGGTCATCGACGTCGAGCTCGACGACGCGCTCCGGGTCGCCCGTGCGCTCGCGACGGAAGAGGGCATCCTGTCCGGCATCTCCTCGGGCGCGATCATCCACGCGGCGCTGCAGGTAGCAGCCCGCCCCGAGAACGCGGGCAAGCGGATCGTCGCGATCGTCTGCGACACGGGGGAGCGCTACCTGTCCACGGTGCTCTTCGAGGGGCTCACTGCGTGACGACGGCTCCACGCCGCGGCGTGCTGCGGACCGTCCGGGAGGACCTGGCCGCCGCACGTCGCGGTGACCCCGCTGCGCGCGGGGACCTCGAGAACGCGATCGTCTACTCGGGCCTGCACGCGATCTGGTCGCACCGCGTCGCGCACCGCCTGTGGCACGCCCGTGCGTTGCCCGGCGCGCGAACCGCTGCCCGCATCCTGGCACAGGCCACGCGCACGGTGACGGGGATCGAGATCCACCCCGGCGCCCGGATCGGTCGTCGGTTCTTCATCGACCACGGCATGGGTGTGGTCATCGGCGAGACCGCCGTCATCGGCGACGACGTCCTCGTCTTCCACGGCGTGACGCTCGGCGGTCGCGGCGGAGGCCCGGGGCCGGGTTCCAAGCGGCACCCGACGGTGGGCGACCGGGTCGTCCTCGGCGCCGGTTCGGCGCTCATCGGCGGGATCACCGTCGGCGACGACTCCGTCGTCGGTGCGGGCACGGTCGTGACGAAGGACGTCCCGGCGGCCTCCGTCGTGACGGGGGTCGCCGGGACGGCGCGGCCGCGGTCGGGCGGCGAGGGTGTGCCTGAGCTCTGACGCTCGCGGCACCTCCGAGCCTCAGCTCTTCTCGCAGGCGATCCCGTCGGCGTCGCGGTCCATCTTCTTGTTCGCGTTGTAGAGCGCGTCGTCCTTCTTCACGGTGCCCTTGAGCGCTCGGTACGACGTCTTGCCGGCGGAGGTCACCTTGTTCTTCGTGACGGACTTCTTGGCGATGCCGCCCGAGTACACCTTGTTGACGGCCGTGCAGTTGGCGTAGGTCTTCGGCGCGGCGGAGGCGCTGGTGGCGGTGCCGACGACACCGCCGAGGGTGAGCGCGAGCGCGAGGGTGGTGACGCCGAGGGTGCGGATGGTCTTCACGGGTTCCTCCAGGGACGATGGCGACGTCGGGCACGCTCGGCATGGCGAGGGTACTGCGGTCCATGAGCTTCCTTCAGCCCCCGAACGAGGTGCATCGTCCCGGGGCCACGCCGCTGTCCCCGGTGCCGGGCATCATGGGGCGCATGGACGGCAGCACCCTGCACCGGATCGCCGCTCGGACCGCCATGGCCCTCCCGGCGGTGACCGAGACGCAGCCCTTCGGAGCGGACACCGACGTGTACAAGGTCGTCGACAGGATGTTCGCGATGACGGCCGACCTCCGCGGTGTCGCCATCGTGAACCTCAAGTGCGCTCCTCCGCACGGTGCCGCGCTCGTCCGGGACTTCGCCGAGGTCTCCCCGGGCTGGCACATGGACAAACGGCACTGGATCACGCTCTCGCCGGGTCCCGGGCTCGACGAGGCGATGGTCGAGGACCTCGTCGCGAACTCCTGGGACCTCGTCGTCGCGGGCCTGCCCCGTGCCCGGCGCCCACTCGATCCGACGCGGGGCGCGCAGCAGCCCTGAGCGGTCAGACGGCAGCGCGCCGGAGCGCGAGCTGGGCCTCCCGGACGACCTTCGGCGCGAGCCGGTCGCCAGAGGCGAGCACCGCTCTCGCCTGCTCCGCCGTGAGCCCCGCGGCCATCTGCCCGATCGTGACACCGTGCTCAGGGCGCTCGAGGACCGTCACGGCGTCACCCGCGGCCACCGACCCGGAACGACGGACGCGGAAGTAGGCGCCGGGACGGCCTTCCTCCGCGAAGCGCTTGACCCACCGGTCGATCCCCATGCGGCGCGCGAAGGTCCCGCAGGGCGTCCGTGGGATCGTCACCTCGAGCTCGAGGGTCGCACCGATCCGCCAGCGCTCGCCGAGCACGAGCCCGGTGACGTCGATGCCGGTGGTGCGGAGGTTCTCGCCGAAGAGCCCGGGCGGGACTGGCCGGTCGAGCTGCTCGGCGAAGTACGCGGCGTCCTCGTCGGCGTAGACGTAGACGGCCTGGTCCTCGCCGCCGTGGTGCTTCCGGTCCGCCTGCACGTCGGCGTACAGCCCGAGGGGACGGACGCGGACCGCGCCGGCGACGGGACGCTTGTCGATCGCGGTGACGCCGATCGTGCCGGAGTCCGGGCGCAGGTGGTCGACGCGGCAGACGGCGGTGACGACGGACATGGGACCAGCCTGCCGTACGTCGGGCCCGTGCCGCAGCTGGGAAGGGGCCGGACGACACGGATCGGGCGTGACGGTCGCTCCCTGTTGCCGGGAGGCCCGCCACCGGCCCGTCGCGTCGGCTCACCCCGGTCCGGTACGGGTCAGTACCAGTTGACCGCCTGCGAGTGCGACCACGCACTGCACGGGGTGCCGTAGGACGCGTCGATGTACTGCAGGCCCCAGGTGATCTGGGTCATGGCGTTCGTCTGCCAGTCGGCGGCGACCGTGGCCATCTTCGATCCGGGGAGCGCCTGCGGGATGCCGGTCGCGCCGCCGTTCGGGTTGACCGCCTGGTAGTCCCAGCCGGACTCCTTGGTCCACAGGCTGTCGAGGCACTGGAACTGGTCGGCGCCCCAGCCGAACCGGGACGCGGCCATCGACGCAGCGAGCGTCTTGGCGCCGGCCGGGGTGTTGGCCCGGGCCTGGGCCTCGGCGGCGGCTCGTTCCACGGCGGCCCGTTCGGCGGCTGCCGCGGCCGCGGCAGCCCGGTCGGACGCCCGTTCCGCTGCGGCAGCCCGCTCGACGGCGTCCTGGTGGTCTCGGTCGGCACTCGCCTGCGCGACGTGCTGGGCGGTGTCGACGGTCGCGGCGATCCGCTCGGTCAGCGCGGCACCGGACAACGAGCCGTAGTCCGCCAGCGAGGCGATGTGCTGCTCGAGCCTGGCGGTGTCGGTGCTGGCGTTGGCGTCCTGCACGACGGAGCGTGCGGTGGCGATCGTCGCGGCGGCCTGAGCCCGGTCGAGGTCGGTGCCGGACAGGCCGGGGGTCGCGGAGGCGCTGGGGACACCGAGCGCTTCGCCGAGCGCCGGCTGCGTCACGGTGAGGGCGCCGCCGGCGATCGCGACGACCGCCGCACCGCCGGCGAGGAGGACGCCGTGCTTGCGGAGGGTCCGACGCATGCGACGGGACGGGGTGTCGAGGGCTGCGCGCCGGGTGCCGGGCGCGGGGGTGCTGGTGCGGGGAGTGGGTCGGGTCATGGTTTCCGGGGGTCGGCCGGCTCGTGGTGCGGGCCCTCGTCGACGACGGTGGGCGTCCGGTCGGTGGTGCGCGGGTGGAGCGCACGCCGGACACCGGTGCAGCCGAGGGTCGCAGGGACGGTCGGTGGCACCGGGAGACGGCCGGGGTGGGGACCCTGCCGTCCGCGTCGTCGCGTGGACCCGCGAGCCGGGGGAGGACCGGACGGTGGTGTGGGGGCCCGTCCGTTCCGCCTCGGCACGGTGACGCTGGGTCACTCGCGGGGCGAAGCGGCCACGATGACCCGTCATCCTGGACGCACCGTCAGCAACGGTGCCCAGGGACACGGTCGTCGGGGCGGTAACGGTTCGGTAACGACCCGGTGACGGTCAGGAGGCGGTGGTCGCGCGGGCGGTCGGGCTCTGCGCGACGCGCTCCAGGGCGTCGAGGGCCTGGGCGATCGCGGCGACGTCGTCGGGGGACAGCTCCGCGATGAGGCCGGCGACGATGCCGGTGCGTTCCGACCGGGCCGCGTCGACGGCGTCCTCCCCGGCCGGGGTCGCGCTCACCATGAAGGCCCGGCCGTCGCGGGGGTCGGCTTCGCGCTCGATGAACCCGCGCTGCTCGAGCTCGGTGAGGATGCGGGTCATGGTCGGCTTCGTGACCACCTCGATCCGCGACAGGTCGCCGGGCCGCAGGGGTCCGTGCTGCACGATCGAGGCGAGCGCGGACACGATCCCGTACCCGAGGGACGCCGAGTCGGTGCGCGCCCGCCGGTTGATCCGACCGACGGCTGCGGCGAGTCGTGCGGCGACCTCGGTGCGGTCCGGGTCGAGGTCGGTCATGGCTGCTCCGCGGGGTCGGTCGGGTGGTGTGCTCGATCGTAGCGGTCGCGGGGACCGGGTCGAACGGGGGACAGGAGCACGGCCGGCCGCGGCGTCCGGAGCGGACCGTGGGCGGGCCCGCTCGCCTCGACGGACCGGATCGAGCACTTTCCTGTACGGACGTTCAGGCGAACGCGGCGGACCGGGTCAGCGCTTCTCGCCGGGGAGCATGTGGATGGCCTCCGTCGCGAGCTCGGCGGCGACGTTGTCGCCGTCGGCCGTGGCGGCCCGGAGGCGCCGGAAGTCCTCGGTCATCCGGTCCCAGTCGATGAGCTGGTCGAGGTCCGGCAGGCGCAGGCGGAAGGCGAGTCCGTCCATGGTGTCCTGACAGACGCGCTGCAGGTTCTCGTTGCCGCACTCGGCCACGTACAGGGCGAACACGCCGAGGGCGTCGCGGTTCACGGCCGGGACGTCGTGCGCGTCGAGTTCGGCGATGGTCTTGTCGAGCGCCGTCAGGATCCGCTTGCGCGCCGCCGCGGACAGTCGGGGGACCGCCAGACGCACGACGCCGCCGAACAGCACGCCGAGCGTCTGCATGGCCTCGACGACCTCCGCCGGGTCCGGGGTCGTCACCCGGGTGTACCGGTTGGGTGCCATCTCGATGAGCCCGGCGCGGGCGAGCTGACTGAGGGCTTCGCGGATCGGCGTGCGCGAGACGCCGAGCCAGGCGATGAGCTCGTCGTCGTTCAGTCGTTCCCCGGGCTCGAGCGTCCCGTCCATGATCGCCTCGTGGATCTTCTGCCGGACGGTGTCGCGGAGCAGCTTGTGCTCGGTCGGGGCGGTGCTGGGGACCGGCATGCGAGGACCTTCCGGATTCGTGACGCGTTCCCGCTCACCGTACCTGATGTGGTACCGGACGGATGCCGTCAGTCGAGGCCGAGCAGGCGGAGTGTCTCCGGGTCCTCGTCGCCGGCGAACCACCGGTCGAGGACCGCCCGGAACGGTGCCGAGTCGTCCGCCGCGCGGGCGAACAGGGTCATCGAGGACCTGGCCTTCACGGCGTCGATGCCGCCGAACAGGTCCTCGGCGGAGCGCGCCGGCGCGTCGAGGACGGTGGCGGCGGCGTCGCGGAGCCGAGGTCCGAGCACCGGGTGCGCGAGGTACGCGCGGGCCTCGGGGAGCCCCGTGACCGCGTAGTGCTGCGCCGTGGCGCTCCGCCCGAGCCCGGCGACCTGGGGCAGGACGAACCACATCCAGTGCGTGCGCTTCCGCCCGGCCCGGAGCTCGGCGAGCGCGGTGTCGTGCACACCCTGTTGCGCCGACACGAACCGGCCGAGGTCGAACGGGTCGTCGCCGGTCATCTGACCACGTCCCCCCAGGCGTAGCGGACCGTGGTGCCGTCGACCACGAGCACGGAGTCCGGGGAGCGGTCGAACAGTCCCGGCAGACCGACCACCTCGGGCAGGTCGCCCTCGAGCCGTTCGAGCCGCGCGGACCGGACCGTCAGCGGCGGGTGCTGGCGCTGCCAGAACAGCGTCTGCGCCAGGAGCCTCGCGTGGATGCCCGCGCGGGTGGTGAGGTCGGCGGCCAGGGGCGAGGTGTCGACCTTCCCGGCCACGGCGCGGACCGAGGCCGCGTGCCGGGCGCCGGACGAGCCTGGCGTCCGACCAGCCCTCCGAGCCTGGCGGACCGCGCGGATCGGGTGCCGGACGCGACCGGGGCGCCGGACGGACCGGTGGCTCACGGTCTCGCCGCGTCGTCGCGACCGGGCCCACGCGAACGTGTACGGCACGCCGAGCAGGGCGTGCGCGGCGACGATCGCGGGCACGTTCGGGGTGTCCACGGTGAGGTAGGCGATGCCGCGGCGCCCGGCGTCGTCGACGGTGAGGACCTCGATCGTGACCTCGGTCATCGAGCCGAGGCGGGTCGACGGCGGGAACGGGGGGACGCGGGTCTCGCGGAAGACGTACGCGACGAGGCCGACCCAGGCGCTGCCGTCCACGATGTCCGGGCGGGTGCCGCGGGGGACCAGGCGGGCGAGCGTCTCCGGTTCGCAGCGCCAGTGCGCGAACACGATGTCGTCCCAGGCGTGCACGGTCACCGGGCGGTGACGCAGCGGCACGGCGGCCCGGGTCCGCGGCGCTCCCGGTCCGGGCGGTGGCGTCGCCTCGGCGTCGCTCATCGGCGCGGCGCGTGCCGCGCGACGCGGACGGCCCAGACGACGAGCGGCACCTGCAGTGGCAGACGGAGGACGGCGACGAGGCGACCCGCCCGGCTCGACCGGGGGCTCTCGAGCAGGTCGGCCGCCATCTTGCAGTTCGCGGGGAAGACGGCGAGGAACAGGGCGGCCGCGGCCCACCCGGCGCCGCGACGGGTCGCCGGGACGAGCAGCCCGGCGGCGATGCCGAGTTCGGCGACACCGGACGCCAGGGTCGTCGTCCGGGGCGGCAGGGCGTCCGGCACGATGCGGTCGTAGCCGCGGGGCCGGAGGAAGTGGGTCACGCCCGCACCACCGAGGAGGAGGGCGAGGGCACCGGCGGTCCTCGTCGCTCGTCGTGCACGTCTGGTCCGCCGTCGCATCGTTCCATCGTGCCCGCCGCGCCCCCGCACGCGCCCAGCTCGGTGTCAGCCGTCACACCCGGTCCACGGAGCGAGCGTCCGCGCTCAGGTCAGCGCGGTCGCGACCAGGTCGAGGACGGCCCTCGCCACGTGGGCCTTGGACCCGGAGGTCTCACGCACGACCTCCCCGCCGGGCACCAGGACCTCGATGGCGTTCTCCTCGCGTTCGAACCCGTGGGACCACCCGACGTGGTTCACCACGAGCAGGTCGGCCGGTTTCCGGGCGATCTTGGCGCGGCCGAGCTCGATGCGCGCCGCCCGGTCCGGTTCGGTCTCGGCGGCGAAGCCCACGATGACCTGTCCGACCCGACGGGCGGCGACGAGTTCCGCGAGCACGTCCGGGTTCTTCACGAGCTCGAGCGTCATCCGGTCGCCCTGCTGCTCCTTCTTGAGCTTCGACTCGAGCACCTCGGCGGGGCGGTAGTCGGCGACGGCGGCGGTCATCACCAGGACGTCGGCCTCGCCGGCGGCGGCGTGCATCGCGGCGGCGAGTTCCTGCGCGGACCCCACACGGACGACCTCGACCGGCAGGTCCGCGGTGAGACCTGGGTCGGTGTTCGCCGCGACGAGGGTGACCTCGGCACCCCGGCGTGCGGCTTCGGCGGCGAGCGCGACGCCCTGCCGGCCACTCGACCGGTTGCCGACGAAGCGGACCGGGTCGAGGGGTTCACGGGTCCCGCCCGCACTGACGACGACGCGGACGCCGGCCAGGTCGCCCTGCTCGCCGCGGGCACCGGTGTGGAGGCTCGGGGCAGCACCCGCAGCGTCGGTCGCCCCCGCCGCGGAGCGCGCCGTGTCGGCACCGCCGTGCGTGTCCGTGCTTGCCGCCGTCGCCGTGCGCTCCGTCTCGTCGAGCACGGCGAGGGCGGCGCGCACGATGTCCTCGGGCTCGGACATCCGCCCGATCCCGGCGTCGTCGCCGGTGAGCGCACCGACGACGGGACCGACGACGTGCACGCCCCTGGACCGCAGGGTCGCGAGGTTGGCCCGCGTGGCGGGGTGCTCCCACATCTGCGGGTGCATGGCCGGGGCGACGACGACCGGTGCCTCGGTGGCGAGGAGCGTCGTCCCGAGCAGGTCGCCCGCGAGTCCGGCGGCCATCTTGGCGAGGCTGTCCGCGGTGGCGGGGGCGATCACGACGAGGTCGGCGCGGCGGCCGAGGGCGACGTGCCGGACCTCGGCGACGTCGTCCCACACGCTGGTGGAGACGGGGTTGCGGCTGAGGGCCTCCAGGGTGGGGAGCCCGACGAAACGGAGGGCGCCCTCGGTCGGCACCACGTGCACGTCGTGGCCGCGCTTGACGAGGTCGCGGACGACGCCGACGGCCTTGTAGGCGGCGATGCCGCCGGTGATGCCGACGACGACGGTGCGGGGACGGACGGTCTGCGGGGCTACGTCGTTCACGGCGCTCACGCTACCCGGGCCGGCCGGACCTGCCTCGTCCGCGCGGGTGTGCCGGTGGCGGGTGGCAGGATCGGCTCCATGTGCACCGTCGTCGTCCGCGTCGATCCCGGCGCCGAGTGGCCCGTCACCCTGCTCGCGCTGCGGGACGAGTCGCCGGACCGCCCGTGGGACCCGCCGGCGGCGTGGTGGCCGGACCGTGACCCCGGCGTCGTCGGTGTCCGGGACCAGCAGGCGGGCGGCGCGTGGCTCGCGGCCTCGGACCGGAACGGCCTGGCGGTCGTGCTCAACCGGTGGGAGGAGACCCCCGGGCTGGACGGCTCCTGGACCACCCGCGGCACGCTGCCGCTCGACGCGGTGGTGGACGACGCGATGCCGGGCGCGGACGGCGCGCGGCCGACGAGTCGGGCGTTCAACCTGGTCCGCGCCACCGCTGACGGGGCCGAGGTCGTCACGTGGGACGGGACCGCCGTCCGGACGACGGCGCTCGGGCCGGGTGTGCACATGGTCACGCACGGCGAACCCGACGATCCGGCCGCCCCGCGGGTCGGTCGGTGGCTCGACGTCTTCCGTGCGGTGCCGGCTCCGACCGGTCCGGCCGGCACGACACCGTCCGACGAGCTCCGTGTCGTCGCTGCCGGTGGGGACGACACCGACGGCTGGGGGCCCTGGTTCCGGGTGCTGCACGCGTCGACCGCGCTGACCCCCGACGACCGTGACGCGATCCTGCGTGACACCGTGGAGCCGGAGGGGCACTTCGCGACGCTCTCGATCGTCGCCGCCGCGATCGGTTCGGACCGGACGGTCCTGCAGCACACCCGGCTCGCGGAGCCCGGTGTCCTGCGTGCGGTGTCGCCGGTGGACGTCAGTCCGGCAGCCGGGTCCCGGTGAGGTCCTCGGCCACGGCCCACAGCGACCGGGCCAGGTCGACGCCGCGCGCCGAGCGGGGGACCGACGCGAGCGTCGTCGGGCCCGTGAGTCCGAAGGCCCCGGCCGGGCCGTAGTAGGCCCCCGAGGCGGCGTTCCGACCGACCGCCGCGTAGAGGAGCGGCTCCGTGCCCTGCTCGACGTCCTGCGTGAACGGCAGCGCGCGGTCGCTCGACTGCACCGGGCGGTCCCGGCCGAGTGACCGCCCGGCGGACTGCAGGTTCGTCCGGGTGTAGCCGGGGTGGGCGATCGTGGACGACAGGTGCCAGTCGCGGGTGACGGCGACCTGGTGCAGGTGCAGCCCGAGGAGCAGGTCGGCGAGCTTCGACTGGGCGTACGCGAGCCACGGCTGGTAGCCGGTCTGCCACTGCAGGTCGCCGAAGTGGATCTTGCCGGGCACGGCGGCGATGCTCGACATCGTCGCCACCCGAGGTGCCTCGGCACGCAGCAGGGTCGGCAGGAGCAGGTTCGTGAGTGCGAACGGGCCGAGGTGGTTCGTCCCGAACTGCAGCTCGAAGCCGTCGGCGGTCTCGAAGCGCTCCCGGGGCGCCATCACGCCGGCGTTGTTGACCAGGACGTCGAGCGGCCGGTCGTCGGCGACGATGCCCTCGGCGAAGCGGTGCACGCTCGACAGGTCGGCGAGGTCGAGCTCGCGGACCTCGAGGTCGGCGTCCGGGTGCTCACGGCGGATCTCGGCGGCGGCGTCCTCGCCCTTCGACACCGTGCGGACCGCGATGACGACGCTCGCGCCGGCCCCCGCCAGTCGACGTGCGGTCTCCTTGCCGGTGCCGCTGTTGGACCCGGTGACGACGATGCGACGGCCGGTCTGGTCGGGGAGGGTCGAGGGTTGCACCATGGGGTGGACCGTACACAGCGGTGCTGGGGGTGCGGTCGCCGGCCGATCGTGCTAGTTTTCATGCGTTCGCATTGATTGACTGCGAGATCCGGGAGGGTCCCATGAGCAACGCCTTCGGTACCGGTCGACCCTCGGACGTCCCG
Source organism: Curtobacterium sp. MCBD17_021 (assembly GCF_003234525.1). Lineage (NCBI taxonomy): Bacteria > Bacillati > Actinomycetota > Actinomycetes > Micrococcales > Microbacteriaceae > Curtobacterium > Curtobacterium sp. MCBD17_021. The sequence continues at coordinate 27,898 of NZ_QKTS01000021.1, forward strand.
CCCCCGGCACCGGACCGCGTCGGCCCCGTGCAGCTCGGCCTCGACACCTTCGGCGACGTCACCGAGACCACCGACGGGGGCGTGCAGTCCCACGCCGCGACCCTGCGCGACCTCCTCGACGAGGCCGTCCTCGCCGACCAGGTCGGCATCGACTTCATCGGCGTGGGTGAGCACCACCGCGCCGACTACTCCGTGAGCGCGCCCGAGGTCGTCCTCGCAGCGATCGCCGCCCGCACCGGACGCATCCGGATGGGCTCCGCGGTCACGGTGCTGTCCTCGGACGACCCGGTCCGCGTCTACGAGCGGTTCGCGACGGTCGACGCGCTGTCGAACGGCCGCGCCGAGGTCATCCTCGGTCGCGGGTCCTTCACCGAGTCCTTCCCGCTGTTCGGCTTCGACCTGCAGGACTACGAGGTGCTGTTCGAGGAGAAGCTGCAGCTCTGGAGCGCCCTCCGCGGCGGGGACACCGTCACCTGGCAGGGCACCAAGCGCGCCTCGCTCGTCGAGCAGGACGTCTTCCCGAAGCTCGAGCACGGCCCGATCCCGACCTGGATCGGCGTGGGCGGGTCACCCCAGTCCGTGATCCGCGCCGCGTCCTACGGCATGCCGCTGTTCCTCGCCATCATCGGCGGGCAGCCCGCGCAGTTCGCCCCCTACGCCCGGCTCTACCGGCAGGCCCTCGACCAGCTCGAGCTCCCGCAGCAGCCGATCGCGATGCACTCGCCCGGGTTCGTCGCCGAGACCGACGAGGAAGCAGCCGAGCGCTACTGGCCGTACCACAAGGCCGTCACCGACCAGCTCGGTCGGGAGCGCGGCTGGCCGCCCCTCGACCAGGCCGGCTACCGCGCCGGCCTCTCCGCGGGCGGCTCGCTCTACGTCGGGTCGCCGGAGACGGTCGCGCGGAAGATCGCGCGGAACATGCGGATCCTCGGGGTCACCCGCTTCGACATGCGTTACGCGACCGGACGCCTGCCGCACGCCGACATGATGGGCTCGATCGAGCTGTACGGCACCAGCGTCGCCCCCCGCGTCCGCGAACTCCTGGCGGAGCCGGTCCCCGTCCCCTGAGCGGGCCTCCGTCCCGGCCGGCTGCCCCGCCTGACCCGGCGGCGGCGGCCGGGAGGCCCGGTGCGCGTCCGCCCGGCGGCTCCCGGGACGACGCGGGTACCGTCTGGCGCATGTCGTCGCGCAACGAGACCACCGAACGACGGTTCCGCGGACGGATCCTCGGCGCTGGGAGCACCTCCGGCGTCCGGTTCGTCGTCGGCATGTGGGAGTCCTCCCCGTTCGGCGCCTTCACCGACGTGTTCGTCGAGCTGCCCGACGGCTCGAGCGTGCTCCTCGCACCCGACGAGATCGTCGCTGCCTACGTCTCCGGCACGTACCGCTTCGACGCGGTGTCCGTCGTCGACATCAGCGCCCGGCGGACCGCCCGCGGCCTGGAACTCGACGCCGGCCCGCTCGTCGCGTCGGTCGACGTCGGCACCATCTCCCCGCTCGGGCGCGTGCTCCGGATCGTCCCGAAGCGCATCGCCCGCGACCCCCGCTGGCTCACCGTGATCGACCCCGTGGCGAAGCTCGTCGCGCCGGGCTCGGGGACCGCCGGCACCGCGGGGGGCGGCCGCCGCGAGTACTACGGCGTCACCGGCGCGCACGACGTCGTCGGCCTCCGGGGTACCTGGGCGGGGGAGTCGCTCGGCGAACTCGCACCGCTCGACCCGCCCGTGCAGTTCGGCTTCGCCTCGTTGCCGCGGATCCCGCAGGTCGTCGACGTCGAGACCACGATCCGCGAGCGCGGCTGAGCCGGCCGCCCGTCCTGCGCCGAGACTCGTCCTGGCGGACAGGACGCGTCGTGCGGATGCCGCAGGTCGTCCGTCCAGCCGAGCCTCGGCCGGCATGTGCCCCTCGCGCGCGTCCAGTGAGCGGGGGCACACTGGTCGGAACGGTTCGCGCCCCGCCGGCCGACGCGTCGGCGGTCGGGGTGCACGACGCAAAGGAGCATCATGACCGACACCCAGACCGACCACCGTGCCGCCATCTCCGACATCGTCCACGGGGCCCGCACGGCCCTGCTCACGACGGTGAGCGAGGACGGTCAGCTGCACGCCAGGCCCCTCGCCGTGCAGGACAAGTCGTTCCACGGGACCCTGCGGTTCCTCGTGCAGGACGGGAGCGAGAAGGTCGAGGACATCGCCCGGAACCCGCACGTCAACGTCGCCATCGAATCGCAGGGCGGCTACCTGTCCATCGCCGGGACGGCCACCGTCACCGAGGACCGGGCCGTCGTCGACGAGCTCTGGTCGCCGTTCGCCGAGGCGTGGTTCCCGGACGGCCGCGACGACCCGTCGATCCGCCTGCTCACCGTGCAGGGGGTGTCGGTCGAGTACTGGACGCAGGACACCGGACCCGTGGGGAGCCTCGTGCAGACCCTCAAGGCAGCGCTGGGGCACCAGTCGCAGCCGGACGTCGGCAGTCACGGGACCGTCGAGGTCTAGCCGGACCGGGCGTCCGGGCCCCGCCGGCCCGGACGCTGGGTCGCGGGCACGCGGCACGCCCGCTCACCGGTCAGGGCGGCCCGAGCAACCAGAGGAGCGCGACGAACACCGGCTGCAGCACGAGGGCACCGGAGACGAGTGTCCACCGGAGCGCCGGCTTCGCGACCAGTTCCGGCGACCCCATCAGCGGCGCCAGGGGCATGAGCAGCCGGGGTGTGGACGCCATCGGCAGCGACACCGCGAACACGTAGAGCGCGTAGCCGGCGGCGAACACGATCGTCGTGGGTCCGAGCTGGCGGGTCGACCGGCGGGACAACCACAGTGGGTAGAGCACGAGCAGCAGCACGACGAGGAGCACCCCGCCGACGCCGAGCCACTTCGCGGTGGTGAGGAACCACGGCGACAACGGGACGAAGTGCACCCGGCCGATGAAGTTCACCCACCAGGACATCTCGGTCGCCAGGTACGCGTCCGGACGACCGGTCGCCCACGCCGCGATCACGGGCCACGCCGACCCGGCCACCGCCATCACGAGCCCGGACGCGACGACCCGCACCCGCTCCGCGACCGGGAACTCGTCGAGGGACCGCGCTCCCGACCGCCGCGCGGCGAGGTACCGGACGAGGGCGAGCACCCCGAGCGTCAGCGGGATCGCGAGCGCACCCGGGCGCGTGAACGCGGCGACGACCCCGACCACGGTGAGCAGCCCGTACCGCCGTCGTTCGATCGCGAGCAGCGCGCCGAAGGTCAGCGCGAGGAACACGGTCTCGGCGTACCCGACCTGCAGCAGGAACGACAGCGGTCCGCACGTGAAGAAGAAGACCGCCCAGAGCGCCGCGGTGGCACCGGCGTGCTCCTGCACGAGCCGGTGCAGCAGGAAGGTGGCGACGAGCCCGGCGACGACCGCCACGGCCGGGGCGCCGATCGTGAAGGGCAGGCCGGTCGAGACCGTCAGCAGTCTGATGGTGAACGGGAACGCGGGCAGGAAGGCCCAGGCGTTCTGCGCGACGTGCCCGGTGTCGTCGAGCGGCAGGACCGAGGGGTACCCGTGCAGCGAGATCGCCTCGTAGTACTGGCCGTCCCACGAGGTCAGGAACGCCGTGAACCCGTGGTCGTTGCCCCAGATGGCGTTGTCGGGCTGCACCCGCGAGACGAGCGGGTAGAGCACCATGAGCCACATCGTCGACACGAGACGCCCGACGGTCCAGAGCAGCAGGACCGCCGACCACACCGGCAGGCTGACGACGGTGTCGACCACGCGGCGACGGCCCGCGGCGACCGAGCCGGTGAGGACCCCGTCCAGGCGGCTCATGCGCGCGGTCCGCAGAGGTCGGGTACGGCAGACGACACGGCTCCACGGTAGTCGCTGCTCGCTGGGGACCCGGACGAGGCGGGACTAGCATCCGAAGCGATGACGACGACGACGGCACGACGGACGAGCAGCACGGCGGTCGCCGTGCTCGTGGCGGGCACCTTCTTCATGGAGCTGCTGGACGGGACCATCCTCGCCACGGCCGCCCCCGCGATGGGACGCGACCTGGGCGTCGACTCGGCGGCCGTCGGCGTCGCGATCACCGCCTACCTCGTGACGCTGGCCGTGTTCATCCCGGTCAGCGGGTGGATCACCGACCGGGTCGGCTCCCGCACCGTCTTCGTCAGCGCCATCGCGCTCTTCACGGTCGCCTCCGCGCTCTGCGCCGCCTCGACCGGACTCGTCGAACTCACGCTCTGGCGGATCCTGCAGGGACTCGGCGGCGCGCTCATGGTCCCGGTCGGGAGGCTCGTGGTGCTCCGGAGCGCGGGTCGCGACCAGCTCGTCACGGCCATCGCGATCCTCACCTGGCCCGCGCTCGCGGCGCCGATCATCGCGCCCTTCCTGGGCGGCGTGCTCGTCGACACCCTGTCGTGGCACTGGGTCTTCCTCGTCAACATCCCGCTCGGGGTGGTCGCCGTCGTCGCGGCGCTCGTGCTCGTGCCGCAGGAGCGCGCCCCCGAGCGGGTGCCGTTCGACTGGCTCGGGTCGCTGCTGGCCTGCCTCGGGCTCGGGGCGCTCGTCGTCATGGCGTCCCTGCTCGCCCTCGAGACCGTGCCCTTCGTGCCGGCCGTGCTCGCCGGGGTCGTCGGGGCGGTCTGCACCTGGCTCGCGATCCGGCACTTCCTGCGGGCACCGCACCCGATCATGGGGCTCGACGCGTTCCGGCTCGAGACCTTCCGGGTGTCCCACGCCGGTGGCAGCCTGTTCCGCCTGGCCGTCTCGGCGGTGCCGTTCGTGCTGCCGCTGCTGTTCCAGGACGCGTGGGGCTGGAGCGCCCTCGAGGCCGGGTCGGCCGTGCTCTGGGTCTTCGTCGGCAACCTCGGCATCAAGCCCGCGACGACCCCGTTCCTGCGCTGGTGGGGGTACCGGCCGGTCATCGTGGTGTCGTCGGCCGTCGCGGCGCTGACCGTCGTGGCGATGGTGTTCCTCACCCCGGACACCCCGTTCTGGCTGCTCGCGGTGCTGCTCGTCGTCAGCGGAGCTGCTCGCTCGGTCGGCTTCACCGCGTACAACACCATCGCGTTCGCCGACGTCGAGCAGCCGGACATGACGGCCGCCAACACGCTGTCCTCGACGCTGCAACAGACCGCGGCCGGGTTCGGTGTGGCGGTCGCCGCCGTCGTGCTCCGGGCAGCGTCCGGGCTCGGGGGTGACGGACTCGGCGGCACCGCCCCGTACGCCGTCGCGTTCGCGGTGATCGCGGTCCTGCTGGGGGTCGCCTGCGTCGAGGGGCTGCTCATGAGCCGGACCGCGGGGGAGACCGTGCGACCGGCGCAGCGGGTGCGGGTGACGACGCGGAACTGAGCCGTGACTCGTCACCGTTCGTCCACCGCCAGGTCACGTGTCCGCGATCCGCACCGCGCTACAGTCTCAGCAACCTGCTGCGATGCCCGAGTACCGTGACCGCCGCAGGAGAGAGGGCCGATCAGGGCCCGGGACGGAAGGCAGCATGGCCGCGCCACACGAACAGGGAACGACCGACTCCACCACCGAGGTCCGGCAGAGAGCCCTGCGCGTCGTGAGCTACAACCTCCGCGAGCACACCGCGAACGGTGAGCTCGCCGCCCTCGCCGAGTCGTCGCAGGCCGACGTGCTCTGCGTGCAGGAGTGCGACAGCACCGACCTCGCGAGCTCCGTCGGCGGGCTCACCCTCGCGGCGTCGACCCAGGGGAACCGGCTCGGCCTGGCGATCTACAAGCGGGACGACCGCTTCGAGGTCCGCGACCTCGGCATCCACTCGCTGCAGAAGTCCCTGCACGACCGGGTCCTCTCGCCCGCGCACGAGCGTCTCATCGCGATGCACCTGTACGACCGGGAGGCCGACGCCGAGGTCATCGTCGCCTCGTTCCACGCCTCGCCGCTCACCGCCACGAACTCGCTGCGCCGCAAGCAGATCGAGGCCGCGCACGACTTCGTCCGTGACCTGTCGAGCGAGGCACCGGCGATCATGGTCGGCGACTTCAACTACCCGTGGTTCCAGACGAACCTGCGCCGGAAGATCGAGGAGTCCGGCTTCGCGCTGTCGCTCTCGGACCAGCCGACCTACCTGCGCTACCGCAAGTTCACCGGGCACTTCGACTTCGCCACGAGCGTCGGGCTGCACATCGCCGGCGTCGAGACCCTGCCCGCGGGCATCTCCGACCACCGGCCGATCCTGGTCCGCGCGAACTACGAGGAGCCCGCCGCGGCGGACGCCCGAGCTGCAGCGGACACGCCCGCGGCGTAGGCGCCGCGACGTCGGCGGCCGCGGGGACGGCTGCCGTCCGGCGCCCGCCGAGGTCGCACGACCTGCCGCGCGCGTGCCGCCGCGGTTCCGAAAATCCCGGCATCTCGCCGCCCGAGATGCCGGAATCCCGGCATCTCGGCGCGCGAGATACCGGGATCCCGGAACCCGGGCGGGCCGGCTCAGCGGCGGAGCGTCGCTCGGGCCAGGCGGTTGCCGATGAACTGGCCGAGCTGCACGATGACGACGATCGCCGCGACCGACACGTAGACGACCCACCAGTCGTAGCGCTGCGAGCCGTAGGTGATGGCGTACTCGCCGAGGCCGCCACCGCCGACCAGTGCGCCCTGGGCGGTCATGTCCACGATGCCGATGTAGATGAACGTGTACCCGAGGATGAGCGGACCCAGCCCTTCCGGGATGAGCACCGTCAGCAGGATCGACACCGGGTGCGCCCCGGAGGCCCTCGCCGCTTCGACGACGCCGGGGTCGACCGCCAGCAGGTTCTGCTCGACGATGCGTGACACCGCGAACGCCGCCGCCAGGGAGATCGCGAACGTCACCGCGGGCACGCCGATCGTCGTCTGCACGACCACGCGGGACAGCGGCGCGATGGCGGCCAGGAAGATCACGAACGGGATCGGCCGGACGAGGTTCACGACCAGGTTGACCACCGTGTACGCGGTCCGGTTGCCGAGCAGGTTGCCCGGCCGGGTGGCGTACAGCAGCAGGCCGAGGGCGAGCCCGATGACGCCGGCGATGACGAGCGACACGAGGGACATGACGATCGTGTCGCGGATCGCCGCGAGGAACACGTCGAAGGTGTCGATGACGCTCTGGAACGAGTTGTTCATGCGCGTGCCTCCTCGTCGACGGTGATGCCGCTCGCCCGGAGCGCGGTGACGGCCCGGTCGGCGTCGGCGTCGGAACCGCCGAGCTCGTAGGTGAGCGAGCCGATCCGGCGTTCCCGGATCTCGGTGACGCCGCCGAAGACGAGTTCTGCGGTGACGCCGGCGTCGCGGAACGCCTGGTCGATGCGTGCCTGCAGTCCGGTCTCGTCGGTGATCCGCACCGACACGAGGCGTCCGGGGTGCCGTTCCCGCAGTCTCGTGACGGTCTCGGCCGAGGGCCGGTCGTGCAGCGCGGTGCGCACGAAGCGCCGGGCGGCATCGGTGGTCGGTGCGGAGAACACGTCGTACACGTCCCCGACCTCCACCACGCGGCCCTGTTCCATCACGGCGACCCGATCGGCGATGCGGCGCACGGCGTCCATCTCGTGCGTGATGACGATGATCGTGACCCCGAGCTCCCGGTTGACCCGACGCAGCAGCGCGAGCACCTCGGACGTGGTCTCGGGGTCGAGGGCGCTGGTGGCCTCGTCGGCGAGCAGCAGCTCGGGGTTCGAGGCGAGCGCCCGGGCGATGCCGACGCGCTGCTTCTGCCCGCCGGACAACTGCTCCGGGTAGGCGTGTGCGCGGTCGAGCAGCCCGACGAAGTCGAGCAGTTCGGCGACCCGGCGGTCCCGTTCGGCCTTCGGCACGCCAGCGACCTTGAGCGGGTAGGCCACGTTGCCCGCGATGGTGCGGGAGCGGAACAGGTTGAACTGCTGGAAGACCATCCCGATGCGGCGACGGGCGGTGCGCCGGTCCCGTTCGGGGATCGCGGTCAGCTCCTGCCCGGCGACCGTGACGGTGCCGGAGGTGGGCAGCTCGAGCGCGTTGACGAGCCGGACGAGGGTGGACTTCCCGGCACCGGAGTACCCGATCACCCCGAGGACCTCGCCCTGGTGGACGTCGAGGTCGACACCCTCGACCGCGGTGACGGTCTCTCCGGTGTCGGCGCGGCGGTAGCTCTTGGTGACGCCGCGGAGTTCGACGAGCGCAGCCACTACTCCGCTGCCGCCTTCGCGTCCTGCTCGACGGTGGCGAGCTCGTCCTGCAGCTCCTCCGCGTCCTGGTCACGCGAGACCGCGTCCGGGTAGTCCTGCTTGAACGCCTCCTGCACGGCCTCGTCCTGGAACAGCTCGGCGAGGTCGAGGTACGTCTCGTTCGCCTTGTCCTCGTTGCGGACCGCGAAGACGTTCACGTACGGGGCGGCGGAGGAGCTGGTCGGGTCGTCGGTGAAGACCTTGTCCGAAGCGGGCAGCCCGGCAGCGGTGGCGAAGTTGTTGTTCACCACGGCGGCCTGCACGGAGCCCTGCTGCAGGGCGTTCGCGGTCTGCGAGGCGTCGAGCGGCTGCACGTCGACCTTCGCCGACTCGATGTCGTCCGTGGTGGAGAAGGCGCTGCCGCCGTCCTCCAGCTCGAGCAGCTCCGCGGCCTGCAGGACGAGGAGCGCACGTGCCTCGTTGATGGCGTCGTTCGGGATCGCGACCTTCGCGCCCTCGGGCAGGTCGGCGACGTCGTCGTACTTCGTCGCGTACAGGGGGAGCGGGTAGACGGCGGTGGAGCCGATCGGCTGCAGGTCGTCGTCCGAGGTGACGTTGTAGTTCGCCAGGTACTGGATGTGCTGGAACTGGTTGATGTCGACCTGGCCGTCCTTGAGGGCGGGGTTCGGCAGCGAGTAGTCGGCGAAGTTCGTCAGGTCGACGGTGACGTTCAACCGCTCCTTCGCGAGCTCCGTGTACGTCTTCCAGTACGGCAGGGCCTCGTCCGCGACACCGATGGTGACGGTCTGGGCCTTCCGGTCCGATCCGGCACCGGCGGCGCCGGCCTGCCCGGGACCGCCACCGCGGACGGCGACCACCACGAGGGCGACGACGATCGCGACGACGACGACGGCAGCGGCCACGATCCACCCGATGGGGCGCTTGCGCTTCGGACGGTCGGGCAGGACGGGTGCGGCGGTCATGGGTGCTCCTCGTGAAGGGGTCGCCCTGGTGGCAGGGTCGGTGCTGTGTGGTCCGTCGCGGGGGGGGGGAGCGGGGTGACGCGGGCCGACCCCGGGGGGGACGGGGGCGCCGGCGGGGTGGATTTGAGTTCCAGCCGTTACGCCA
>NZ_QKTS01000022.1:0-30215 GCF_003234525.1 Curtobacterium sp. MCBD17_021
CCCTGACGGAGGACCCGCCCATGCGCCGTGCCGGCATCGCACTCGCATCGGTGTTCGGTGTGGGCGTCGTCGCTGCCGTCATCGGGGTGATCGTCCTCGTCGTCATCGCGGTGAACTCGCTGTCCGGGGTCCTGTCGTCGTCGGCGACCCCGAAGGCGTTGACCTGCCCGGCCGCTCCCGCCCGGACGGTGGGCGGTCTCGTGGTGCCGGCCGGCCCGGTCGCCGGCTTCTGCCAGGACCGCCTGGTGAACGCCGCCGAGGTTATCCGCGCCGCCCGTGCCCTCGGCATCGGCCCGCACACGCAGGCGGTCGGGGTCATGACCGCCATCGGGGAGTCCGGACTCGTCAACCTCGACCACGGCGACGCCGTCGGACCGGACAGCCGCGGGCTGTTCCAGCAGCGCGACAACGGCGCCTGGGGCACGTACGAGCAGCGGATGGACCCGTACACGGCGGCGTCGATGTTCTACGCAAAGCTCGTCAAGGTGCCCGGGTGGAAGACCATGACGCCGACGCAGATGGCACACGCGGTGCAGGTGAACGCCGATCCGGACCACTACGCGAAGTACTGGCCGACGGCGAAGCGCGTGGTCGAGGGCCTGACCGGCGAGACCGTACCGGACGTGGCACCGCAGGGGTAGCAGCACCCCACGGCTGCGAGGGGCCCGCTGGCCGCCGTGGGCAGCCCCCGGCGCCGCGGTCACGCCACCGCCGCGGTGACGGGTTCGTCGTCGTCGAGTTCGATCATCGACGCGCCGTCGTCGTGCACGACGACCTGACCGCGCAGCCGGACGCCGTGCTCGTCGAGGCTGCAGGCCATCGCGTCGACCCACTCCCAGTCGACGGGGAACAACCCCGTGGCGCCCGGCCGTTCCCAGGCGATGACGACCTGGGCGGCGCCGACCTGCGCGACGACGTCCTCGATCAGGGCGCCGAAGTCGGCGACCCGGTCGTCGGGCTCGTAGGGCAGGTCCGCGACGGGCATCACCAGGTGGACGGGGACGCCCCGCTCGCTGAGGAACAACACCCAGCACTGTCGTCGGACAGGGGTCTCGAGGAGGGCGACGACGAGGTCGACCACGTCGTCGTCGGTACGGACTGCGGTTCGCTCGAGTCGTTCGAGCACGTCGGTGTCTGGCATGCCCTCAGCGTCACCGCTCGACGCCGGACCAGGCCTCGTCGGCGATCGACCTGTGGACGACCACGCCCGTCAGAGCAGCTGTGCAGGACTGTCGGCTCAGATCCCGATCGTGACCGTCCCGCCCACGACGAGCCGCGCCACCAGGAACACGACGACGAGCACCCCGAGTCCGAGCAGCGCCACCGGCCACGCGATCCGCCGCCGGACCAGGCGGCGCACGCAGCAGAGGACCGTCGCGAGGAACACCAGCGCGACGAGCACCGGCGCGAGCGTCACGACCGTCCCGCCGAGCCCCTCGTCGCACCGGTTGCCGGGGGCCTCGCACGAGCCGAACCCGAGTGCGAGCAGCGAGATCCCCCACCCGGCGGTCACCGCGGCGAGCGCGTCGACCACCAGCAGGACGACGGAGGCGACCACGTCGGCGGCGCGGCGGGCCCCGCGCGGGCCGGTCCGGGCCTCCCGGCCGTCACCGTCGGCGGGCGTCATCGACGGCCACGCGTCCGGCGGCTCGACCACAGGGCGGCCGCGAGCACGAGGACAGGACGCAGGAGCACCCGAGCGGAGGAACGCATGGGTCCATCGTGCCTCGTCGCCGCCGCGCCGGTTGCCGCTACGGTCGGGGCATGGCCCGTGCGCGCGACCACGAACCCCCGGCAGCTCCTGCCACCGCTGCCGTGCTGCTCGGCGGGTTCGCGTTCCTGCAGGGGCTGATCCTGCCCGCCGAGGGTGTCGGCCGGCACCTGGCGATCGGGTTCCTGTTCGGCGGACTCGGCCTGTTGTCGGCGTGGCGGGCGATCAGGATCGGCCGTCGCCGACGTGCCGCTCGCCGGTGGGCGTGGTTCGCGGCCGCGCTGGGGATGCTCGGGGTCGGGATGCTCGCCTACCAGGGGCTCGTCATCCTGACGGGCGGAGCGCTGCCGCCGCCGTTCTGGTGGCCCTACGCGCGACGGTGAGGGACGGGCAGCCGTCCGTCCGTGCTCGGCCACCGACCGGACGGGAGGCCCGACCCGCCTCCGGTGCGGCGGGTGCCGATCCGCCGTGACGGGTGCAGGATGGGCCGCATGGCAACGACGCCGCGCTCCTCCACCGTGTTCCGCCGGAAGCCGATCGACACGATCGACGACGACTCCGGGGGCGAGGGCGGCCTGAAACGCCACCTCGGGCTGTGGCAGCTCACCGCGATCGGCATCGGCGGCATCATCGGCGCGGGGATCTTCACCCTCGCCGGTACCGTCGCGAACGGCGTCGCCGGGCCCGCCGTCCTCATCAGCTTCCTGGTCGCCGGCGTGGCCAGCGCGGCGGCGGCACTGTCGTACGCGGAGTTCGCGGGCCTCATCCCGAAGGCCGGCAGCGCCTACACGTACGGCTACGCGGTGCTCGGCGAGATCGTCGGGTGGTTCATCGGCTGGGACCTGCTGCTCGAGTACACCGCGATCGTGGCGGTGGTCGCGATCGGCATCTCCGGGTACGTCGGGTTCCTGGTCGGACAGTTCGGCATCGAGCTGCCCGCCTGGATGCTCGGTGCACCCGGCACCGGCGACGGCCACGTCGTCGACGTCTTCGCGATCGTGCTGTGTCTGCTGACGGCGTTCGTCCTCACGCGCGGCATCCGGAGTGCCGCCCGGTTCGAGTTCGTCGCGGTCGGCATCAAGGTCGGACTCGTCGTGCTCATCATCGTGCTCGGGGTCTTCCACATCGACAGCGCCAACTACTCGCCGTACTTCCCGTTCGGCTTCGGCGGCGTGATGACCGGTGCCGCGACGGTGTTCTTCGCCGTGTTCGGCTACGACGCGATGTCCACCGCCGCCGAGGAGTCCACCGACGCCCGCAAGCACATGCCGAAGGCGATCCTGCTGTCCCTCGGCATCTCGATGGTCCTCTACGTGCTCGCGACGCTCGTCCTGACCGGGATGCAGGACTACCGGGACATCGACCCGGCCTCCGGCTTCTCGTCGGCGTTCGCGTCGGTCGGCCTCGGCGGGATCGCGAACGTGATCGCGATCGGGGCGATCGTCGGCATCGTGACCGTCCTGGTGACGTTCATGCTCGGGGCTTCGCGCGTCTGGTTCTCGATGAGCCGCGACGGCCTGATGCCCAAGTGGTTCGCGAAGACCGACCCGAAGCGCCACGTGCCGACCCGGGTGACCTGGATCCTGGGGATCGCGTCGGCGGTCCTGGCCGGCGTGCTGCCGATCGGGGTCGTCGCCGAGCTGACGAACATCGGGATCCTGCTCGCGTTCGTGGTCGTCTGCACCGCGGTCATCGTGCTCCGCTACCGGCAGCCCGACCTCGACCGGCAGTTCCGGCTGCCCCTCATGCCGATCGTGCCGGCGGTCGGCGTGCTGGCGTCGCTGTGGCTCGTCTCGTTCCTGCAGTGGGAGACGTGGGTGCGCTTCGCGATCTGGTTCGCGATCGGCCTGGTCGTGTACTTCGCGTACTCGCGGAAGCACAGCGAACTCGCCGGACCCCCTCGCAGGTGAGCGCCCGTTCGGCGGCGGTCAGTCGCGCCGGTGCTTGCCGAGCGAGGCCGTCGGCGCCGCCATCGGGTGGTTCCGGAACCAGCGGAGGAGCTCGCGCGAACGGCTCGCGTCGGCGCTGGTGTCCCCCGTCCCGAGGAAGTCGCTGAAGCCCGAGGGCGGCTCGACCTGCTCGTCCCGGTCGAAGGCCATCTTCCACTCCGGGAACCGGCGCGTGTGGATCGACTCCTCCACCAGCAGCCGGACCTCGTCGTGGCGCGGGTCGGCGACGATCCGGCCGTAGGTCGCGACGACGGCGTCGTGCGGCCCCTCGAGCAACTGCATGAAGCGCCCGGCGCGGTGCACCAGGAGACCCGTCAGGCCGTCCTGGGTGTTCCGCTCGCGCGAGTACTCGAGCACCTCGTCGAGGGCGTCGTCATCGAACGGCTGGGTGGCCGAGCTCATGTAAACGAGTGACTGCAGCATGGTGATCCCGATGATGGCTCAACGACGCGGCCACCGACCAGCCCCCGAACGGGCCTGACACGATGCGGACAGACCGACCGCGTGCCGCCCGTCGGCCTGGTACCGGAGCGTCGGCGGCGCCTGGCACGATGGCCCTGTGCCAGCTGCCCCGATGATCGACGCCGTCGACGTCATCCGGTTCGTCGGGCCGCAGACCTTCGGGCGGGCCCGTGACGTCGTGCGCGCCGGTCTGGTCGAGGACGCCACCTGGCACGAAGACGGCACCATCACCGCGACCGTGAGCGGCAGCGGTGACCGCCCGTACGACGTGCACGTCGACACGACGACCGCCCGCGGTGAGTTCGTCCGCCCGGTCCGCAGCCGCTGCACGTGCCCCCTCGGCGGCGAGTGCAAGCACGTCGCCGCCGCACTCCTCACCGTCAACGCCCGGGCCCTGGCCGCGCAGGCCGGCCCGCGCACGCAGGCCCCGACGCCGCCGACCCCGGATTGGAGGCGCGACCTCGCCCGCCTCGCCGGCGACGACGACCCCGCCGGGTCCGGAACCCTGCCCGCGACCGGCGGGATGGGCCTCCAGTTCGAACTCCGGGACGCCGTACCGGCCCGACTCGCCGGTCGAGCGCGGGCGGCGGGGCGGACGATGCCCGTCGCGTCCCGCGCAGTGCGACTCGGAGTGCGGCCGGTGAGTCGGAGCGCCGCCGGCAACTGGGTGCGTGGACAGCTGACCTGGGGCGCACTCCCCTACTCGATGAACCGTCTCGGCCTCGAACCGGAGCAGCACGCCTGGTTCATGCAGTTCGCGGCGCTGCACCGCGCCGGGCAGCTCGCCGGCCTACCGGGTGAGAGCGACTGGATCCACCTCGACGACTTCCGGAGTCCCCTGCTCTGGCCGCTGCTCCGCCAGGCCGGACCACTCGGCATCGCGCTCGTCACCGGCAAGCGGGAGGCCGGGGTCGACCTCGGCGCCGACGCCCGCGTGCTGCTCGACGCCGTCCGCACCGCCGACGGGTTGGTCATCGGTGCGAGCGCCGTCATCGACGGGCGGCCGGTCGCCGAGGGCGCCGCACGCGTCGTCGGGGACCACGGTGTGTACGCGTTCCGTGAGTCCCCCGAGTTGCACGTCACGCTCGCCCCCACCCCCGCACCGGTGCCGGAGGACCAACGCCGGATGCTGGTCGAAGCGGCCCGGATCACCGTCCCCGCAGACGAGGTCGACGAGTTCCTGGCCGACTGGTCGCCGCGCCTGCGCGGGTCGCTCGGGCTCGTCAGCTCCGACGGGTCGCTCGAGCTGCCGGAACGGACGCCGCCGGAACTCGTGCTCACCGTGACGTTCGAACCGGCACGGGCGCCGCGGACCGACGACCGGGCACATCTGCAGTGGCGGTGGAGCGTCGACGGGCGGAAGGACCCGGTCGCGCTGCACGGGCCGCTGCCCGACCTCGGGAGCGTCCTGGCTGCGGACGATGCTGCGGGTGCGGACGCTCCTGCTGCTGATGCGGACGCGGACGCGGACGCGGACGCTGCGGCCGATCCGGCGGCGAACGCGGGCGCAGATGCCGCCCTGGAGCCGGCCGAGCCGGAGACGCAGGACGCGGCGGCGGGGCGATCCGGGCCTCCCGGACCGGGCGGCGGCCTCGCCTGGTTCGAGGACGGGACCATCGACGGCGCCGACGTCGCGGTCCTCGCGAACGAGCTGCTGCCCGCGCTGCCGGCCTTCGGCGTCCGCGTCGTCGTGCAGGGCGAACGGGTCGACTACGAACGCCTGAGCGGCCGGCCGCACATCCGCGTGACGACGATGCCGTCGGAGAAGCACGACTGGTTCGACCTCGGGATCATCGTCAGCGTCAACGGCAAGGAGATCCCGTTCACGCCGCTGCTCCGGGCGCTCGCGAAGCGTGACCGGCGGCTGAAGCTCGTCGACAACTCGTACCTGTCGTTGGCCGACCCGGCGTTCGACCGGCTCAAGGAGATCATCGAGGAAGCGCGTGAGCTCGACGAGTGGGAGCCCGACCAGCCCCTGACCGTCACCCCGTACCGTGCCGCACTCTGGTCGGAGTTCGACCAGCTCGCCGACGAGACCGAGCACGACGAGCGGTGGAAGGAGATCGCCGGCCGCCTGCTCGACGCGACCGCTCCGGCCGACGCCGTCGTCCCCGCGACGGTCCACGCCGAGCTCCGGCCCTACCAGCGTGACGGCTACGCCTGGCTGACGTTCCTCGTCGAGCACGGTGTCGGCGGCGTACTCGCCGACGACATGGGCCTCGGCAAGACACTGCAGGCACTCGCGATGATCGCGGACCGTCGGGCCGCCGACCCGGAGGCGCCGCCGTTCCTCGTCGTCGCGCCGACCTCCGTCGTCGGCAACTGGGCGGACGAAGCGGCGAAGTTCGTGCCGTCGCTGCGCGTCACGACGGTCGCGGGGACCTCGCTGAAGGACCACGCCCGGGTCGCGCGAGCCGCCGCAGCGTCCGACGTCGTCGTCACCTCGTACGCGCTGCTCCGCCTCGATGCGGCCGCCTACCTCGACCGGACCTGGTCGGCGCTGCTGCTCGACGAAGCGCAGTTCGTGAAGAACCCGCAGTCCCAGACGCACCGGGTCGCCGCGGAGCTCCATGCTCCCGTCAAGATCGCCGTGACCGGGACACCGCTCGAGAACGGGCTCGCCGACCTCTGGGCGCTGTTCTCGATCGTCGCGCCCGGGCTGCTGTCGTCGTGGACGCGCTTCGGCGACGACTACGTGAAGCCCCTCGCCTCGCCCGACCTCCGTGGTGCGGCGCGGAAGGAACTGACCGACCGACTCCGGCGCCGGATCCGGCCGCTCATGCTCCGACGGACGAAGGAGAGCGTCGCCGCTGACCTGCCCGAGAAGGTCGAACAGGTCGTGCGCGTCACCCTCGACCCCGCCCACCGCGACCTGTACGAGACGACGCTGAACCGGGAGCGGCTCAAGGTCCTCGACCTGGTGGACGACCTCGACCGCAACCGGATGATCGTGTTCCGGTCCCTCACCCTGCTCCGGATGCTCGCGCTCTCCCCCGCGCTCGTGTCCGACGACCACGACGACGTGCCGAGCGCCAAGCTCGACCTGCTGCTCGACGAGCTCGAACAGCTCGCGGCGGAAGGCCGGCGGGCGCTCGTGTTCAGCCAGTTCACCTCGTTCCTCAAGATCGTGGCGACCGCCCTCGACGAGCGCGGGGTCGCGTACGAGTACCTCGACGGGTCCACTCGGCGCCGAGGGGTGGTCATCGACCGCTTCCGGGACGGCACGGCCCCGGCGTTCCTCATCTCGCTCAAGGCCGGCGGGTTCGGACTCACCCTGACCGAGGCGGACACGGTCTTCGTGCTCGACCCGTGGTGGAACCCGGCCGCCGAGAACCAGGCGGTCGACCGGACGCACCGGATCGGACAGACCCGGTCGGTGACGGTCGAACGGCTCATCGCCGAGGACACCATCGAGGAGAAGGTGCTCGCGCTGGCGCAGCGGAAGGCGCAGCTCTTCGCGACGATGATCGACGACGACGCGCTGTTCGCCGAGGGGTTGAGCGCGGAGGACATCCGGTCGTTGCTGGCGTGAGCCCGAGACCGAGCTGCAGCGACATACGAAGTACCGATTCCTTGGCCCTGGCCGGACCTGCTCGCTACCGTCTCGCCATGCTCCTCGCCAGCCCTGCTCCGCACACCGCCACCCGCGTGCGGACCACGGGCGGATGCTGACGCTCGACGCCAACGTCATCATCGCGGCACCGACGCGGAGGACGCGGCGCACGCGCGAGCGCTGGACGTCGTCGAGTCGTACGAGTGGGAGGGCGTCGCCACGACCAACGCGCAAACTCGGGTTCCCGTGATCGACTGCAGCGAGACGGATCCCCACAGAGAACCGGCCTGGCGGGTGTTGGTCCCACCAGGCCGGTGACGGTGCAGCGGTCGGTCAGTTGCCGAGGCCGTCGATCCGCGCGATCTCGTCCGCGCTCAGCTCCAGCGTCGCCCCGGCGGCGTTCGACCGGATGCGGTCCGGGTTCGACGACTTCGGGATGACGACGAACTGGTGCGCGACGTGCCACGCGACGATGACCTGCGCGGCGTCGGCGTCGTGCGCCTGGGCGATCTCGACCAGCGTCGGGTCCTGCAGGTTGCTCGCCTTGAAGGGGCTGTAGCCCTCGAGGACGACACCCCGGTCGCGCAAGCCGTCGGCCACGGCACGGTCGAACTCCACCGGGCTCCAGCGGATCTGGTTCACGGCCGGGGTCGCACCGGTCGCGTCGATCAGCTCGTCGATCTGGTCGAGCGAGTAGTTGCTCACACCGATCGCCTTCGTCAGGCCGGCCTGCTGCGCCTCGACGAGCTGCTGCCAGACGTCCGGACGGGCCTCGCCGTTCGGCGGCCAGTGCACGAGCCACAGGTCGAGGTGGTCGAGGCCGAGCTGGTCGAGGCTCTCCTCGATCGTCTCCCGGACACGGTCGGCGTTGTCCGGCGGGAGCTTCGTGGTGATGAACAGGTCCTCGCGGGCGAGGCCGGACTCGGCGATCGCCTTCCCGACACCGCGCTGGTTGCGGTAGCCGGTCGCGGTGTCGATGTGGCGGTAGCCGGCCTGGAGGGCAGCGGCGACCGCGGCGGGAGCGTCGGGCTCCTCGATCTGCCAGGTGCCGAAGCCGAGGAGCGGCATCGAGCCTCCGGTGACGGGTACGGACGGTTGTGCGTAGTCGGTCATGGCTCCTCTCTACGCGCGGTGCGGGACGGCGGACCCAGGTCCCTTCGTCCGTGCACGGTGCGGCTTCCCGACCGTGTCGCCGGCCTCCGCCAGGATCGACGGGTCCCCCGAGCACCACCAGGAGCACCACCGAGCATGACGTCCCGTCGACGCCGCACCCGCACCACCGTCCAGTCCTCGATCGTCGCGCTCGCCCTCGCCCTGGGCATCTGGGCGCTGTTCGCGTCGGGGGTCCTCACCACCGACGCCGGTGCCTCGACGAGCGCCGCGACCACCAGCGCCACCATCGACCCCGCTGACGAGCCGACCATCGCCACCGCGTCGACACCGACGCCCGGCGCACCAGAGCCGAGCCGGGCCTCCAGTCCGTCCGCCGGCGGGAGCAGCGACGGGACCGATGCCGCGGCAGCCCGGGCAACCCTCGCCGCCCTGCCCGTGAAGGGGAAGGCGCCGTCGACGGGCTACGACCGCGAGGCGGACTTCGGCACCGCGTGGCTCGACGTCGACCACAACGGCTGCGACACGAGGAACGACGTCCTGGCCCGCGACCTGACCGACATCGTGCGGCAGGGCCCCTGCAAGGTCCTGTCCGGCGACCTCGTCTCCCCCTACACGGGCGCTCCGGTCGCCTTCGTGCGGGGGAACACGACGTCCACCCTCGTGCAGATCGACCACGTCGTGGCGCTCGAGAACGCGTGGCGCACCGGGGCACAGCAGCTCAGCCAGGCCGAACGGCAGGCACTGGCGAACGACCCGGACAACCTGTTCGCCGTCGACGGGCGGTCGAACGCGCAGAAGCGGTCGGCGGACGCGGCGACCTGGCTGCCGGCGGCGAAGGGCTTCCGCTGCGAGTACGTCGAACACCAGATCGCCGTGAAGGCGGAGTACCGACTGTGGGTCGTGCCGGCCGAACGCGACGCGATGGAGCGGGTGCTCGCGGCCTGCTGAGAGACCTCGCCACACCGCTCGCAGTCAGACGACACCTGTAGCGTAACTCGTGTCCGGCGGACACCGTCGGACCGGACTCGCCGCCCGGTGCCGCGACCCAGCGCACCGCTTCCGGACCCCGAGCCCTTCATCGTCGAAGACCGCAGGAGGCCCTCATGACCAGCACCAGTTCCACCAGCACGCGTTTCACCGACCGCGTCGTGCTCATCACCGGCGGCGGCTCCGGCCTCGGCCGCGCCACCGCTGTCCGTCTCGCCACCGAGGGCGCGAAGCTCGCCCTCGTCGACGTCTCCGAGCAGGGCCTCGAGGCGACGAAGGCCGCCGTCCTCGAAGCCGCTCCGGATGCCGAGGTCCTCACGACCATCGCCGACGTCGCTGACGAGGCGCAGGTCGACGCGTACGTCGCCGCCACCCGCGAGCGCTTCGGCCGCATCGACGGCTTCTTCAACAACGCCGGTATCGAGGGCAAGCAGAACCTCACCGAGTCGTTCACCGCCGCCGAGTTCGACAAGGTCGTCTCGATCAACCTCCGTGGTGTGTTCCTCGGGCTCGAGAAGGTCCTCGCCGTGATGCGCGAGCAGGGCTCCGGCATGGTCGTCAACACCGCGAGCGTCGGCGGCATCCGGGGCGTCGGCAACCAGTCCGGCTACGCCGCCGCCAAGCACGGCGTGGTCGGACTGACCCGCAACTCCGCCGTCGAGTACGGCCAGTACGGCATCCGCATCAACGCGATCGCCCCGGGCGCGATCTGGACGCCGATGGTCGAGAACTCGATGAAGCAGATCGACCCGGAGAACCCGCGCAAGGCCGCCGAGGAGTTCATCCAGGTCAACCCCACCAAGCGCTACGGTGAGGCACCCGAGATCGCGTCGGTCGTCGCGTTCCTGCTGTCCGACGACGCGTCCTACATCAACGCCGCGGTCGTCCCGATCGACGGCGGGCAGTCCGCCAAGTACTGACCTCCACGGTCCGTGCCACCAGGGCGCGCCTTCCTGACAGGAGGCGCGCCCCGCCCGTCCCGCCCCTCCTGCGTGGCAGCATGGCCGGTGACACGACCCTGGAGGGGGAACGCGATGAGCGCGAACGGAACGACAGGGTCGAGCTTCGGCCCGGGTGCCGAGGACGCGGTGCCGAACGACGCCGGCCAGCTGCGGCGACGCATGAGCGAGTCTGCCGAGGGCTTCCTCGGCAGCGCCGCGTGGGTGCCGTGGAAGACCGACGGGGCCGGCGGTGACCCCGCGGACGGCAGTGTCGCGCACGTCGTCATCCGCGAACGCCAGTTCGTCCCCGTGTTCACCGACCCGTCGGAGCTGCGGACGAGCCTCCCTGGGCTGGAAGCCCGGGCGATGCCGATGGCCGAACTCGTCGCCGCGCTGCCGGAAGAGTTCGGGATCGTCGTCGACCCGACCAGTGCCCAGGCGGCGAGCTTCCTGCAGGCGGACGTGCTCGCCGGGCTGCGCGCGGGCATCGGCGGCGTGCCGAACGAGGGCGAGGAGGACTGACGATGTCCGCCCAGCTGACGCTGCCGCAGGCGTACGCGCTGCTGCTCCTGCGTCCGGACGGCAAACTCGCCACCACGGGCCAGACGTTCGACCCCGGTCTCGCGGGCGCCGTCCTCGGCGACCTGGCGCTCCGCGGAGTGCTGCAGTTCGACGGGCGAAAGGTGGTCCCGGTGAAGTCCGCTCCCGCCGGTGACCCGGCGATCGACGGGATGAAGGAACAGATCGACCTCTCGCCATCGCCGCGCCGACCCGCCTCCTGGGTGTCCCGGAACGCGAACGTTACGCTCCGGGCGTCGGTCCTCGGCGGGCTCGTCGACCGCGGAATCGTGACGCGGCAGGAGCACTGGATCTTCGGCATCCTCGCGTCAGCGCGCTGGCCCGAGCGGGACGGCGGGCCGGCGAAGCTCCTGCGTGGCGAGATCGGCGACGTCCTCCACCTCGGCGCCGCGCCCACGCCGTTCGCGGTCGCGCTCATCGGGCTGCTCAACGCCACGGGGACGCTGCGCGGGCAGTTCGGCAAGGTCGACCGGCAGCGCGTCAAGGCACTGACGGACGGGGACTGGGTAGCCGGGGCAGTGCAATCGGTCGTTCAGACCCGCCACACGGCCGCGACGATCGGCGCAGGCGCGGTGGGTCCCATGTCGACCTCCAGCTGACCGTCGGCCCGCAGCTCGCCAGCCCGAGGCGCCCGCTGCACCATAACTGGGGATGCCTCAGCCACTCTCCTCAACGCCAGGATGGTCCGGTCCAGACGGCGAACAGGGGGAACACCATGCCGCTCGGCGATCCGGGGCCACGAGACTGGTCCCCGCCTGAAAACCGATCTGGTGGTGGTGGTCGTTCGATCCCGCCGATCGCGACGATGACGACCTACGAAGCGACGTCGGCGAAGCACCAGACCCGCCCCGCCGCGTACGCCTGGCTCGCGATGCTGCTCGGCGGCGGCACCATGGTCCTGGCTCTCGTCGAGCCGCAGCAGGACGGGGTCTCGACCGGCTTCGTCGCGTCGACCATCGGAATCACTGCCATGGTCGTCGGTACGCACGCCGTGCGGATCGCTCGATGGGGTTCGGCAACCGTTCGTGCTTTCGGTCGGGGTGGTGCAGTCCTCGGCGCTGTCGGCACAGCGTTGATGGCCTACGCGATGATCGCCTTCCTGCTCGGGATGACCGGAATCGCGCTCCCCGCGCTCTCCCTACCGATCGCCGATCCCGGTCGAGGTCCGGCGGCAGTGGCAGCGACGACCGCGCCGGTCGACCGTTCCTCCGAGGACCGGACAACCGAGCAGGAGGCTGCGGCAGCCGCTGCCGTACCGGCAGATCCCGAGTCGGATGCAGTCACCGGCGTCCCGTCAGCCGCGCTCCCGACGTCGGCCGACGAGGAGCGGAACGGGCTCGCGCAGACGGCGGGAACACTCGCCTTCGTGATGCGTGAGCGGTTCGGTGCCGGCCCGTTCCCGCCCACGCTCGTCGTCAGCACCGGGGACGACGCGGCCGTCCGGCTCCTCGATGGCACGGTCTTGGCAGCCGTGCCACCCGGTGCGCAGCTGACGTACTCGGTCGCGCCCGACGCGGCCGCGTGGGCGGTGACGCTGCACGGGAGCCAGTTCCAGACGACTGCCTCGTTCAACTCGTCGGTGGGGACAGTGGAAGTCGGCTGACGCCGCGGATCGCCCGCTCCGCACCGCCAGGCTCACCCCCGCGGCGCCACCAGCTCGATGAACCGCGACAGCAGTGCCAGCCCCGGGATCGACGGCGGCAGCGCTGTCGTCAGCGCCGGCGAGTGCACGAGGTACGCCGCCCACTTTGCCCGTGAGAGCGCCACGTTGAGCCGGTTCGGCATGAGCAGGAAGTCGAGCCCGCGCGGGGTGTCCGCCGCCGAGGACGCGGCCAGCGAGGTGATCGAGACCACGGCCTCCCGGCCCTGGAACAGGTCGACGGTCCCCACCTGCGTCCCGTGGAAGCCCGCCCGGTCGAGCGCGTCCCGGATCACCGCCCCCTGCGCGTTGTAGGGCGCGACGACGATCACGTCCTCGTCGGTGAGCGTCCGCGTGCCGTGCTCGTCCGTCCAGGTGCGGCCGACGACGTCCGCGACGAGGGCGACGACCTGCGCCGCCTCCTCCGGCGACGAGGTCGTGTTGCCCGCATGCACGACGGGCACCGGGTGCACGCCCGGGTCGATGCCTTCGAGGTGCCGCCCGGACACCATCGACGCGAGCTGCCCGTCGTAGGACAGCCCCGACACAGCGGCGGTCAGCGCGGGCTCCATCCGCCGGGTCTTCGCCAGGAAGTACCCGAACTCCGGCGGCAACACGTGCTCACCGTCCGCCAGCCACCCGAGCGCGGACTCGTCGACCGGCTCGGGGTGCGACCCCTGCGACACCTGGGGCAGCTGCTGCGGGTCGCCGAGCAGCAGCAGACGGGAGGCGGCGATCGCGGAGGCGATGGTCGGCGCGAGGGAGAACTGGCCGGCCTCGTCGACGACGAGCAGGTCCAGGGAACGCCGGCCGATGGTCGCGTCGTTCGCGAACGTCCATGCCGTCCCGCCGACGACTCCCCCGGCGCCCGTGTCAGCGCAGGACTGCAGGAACGCGGCGATGGCGGCACCGTTCTTCACGGGGGTCCACCGTGCGGCCTCGATCTCCTCGGCGTCGGCACCGCTCTTCGGCTGCTTCACGACCCGCTCCGCCGGAACCCCGGCGGCGATGACGGCGTCGAGGAAGTTCTCGCTCGTCGCGTGCGACTGTCCGACGACCCCGACCCGCCACCCGTGCTCGCGCACGAGCTTCGCCACGACGTTCGATCCGACGTACGTCTTGCCCGTGCCAGGAGGCCCCTGGATCGCCAGGTACGACCGGTCCAGTCCGAGCAGGGTCGCCACCACCGCGCCCACCGTGTCATCGCCGACGACCGGCACGAGGGCCCCGCGCGGCGGCACCCGTCGGAGGAGGTCGAGCGCCGGGTCGGGCAGCATCTCGGGCAGGGCATCGAGCACCTCGGCACCCCACTCGGCGATGGCCTCGGGCTGCGGCTTCGCGCGAGGCGGCGACGAGGGCGCGAGCGCGACCGGGAAGTCCGCGTGCGGTTCTCCCCCGCCGACCGGCATGCGTTCGAGGAGGAGCACCTCGGTGGCGTCGCCGTTGTCCCAGACCTCCAGGATCGTGGCGCGGTCCGTCGCGCCCTTCGAGCCGGGACCCGGGGCGGTGATGGACGCCGGGAGTGGGTCGTCGTAGACGAGGTGGGGCGAGCCTCCCGGCCGGAGCCGCGAGCCGGGCGCGAGCGTTCCCGACAACCGGATCTCCCGTGACAGCGAGCGGGCGCGCGGCAGCGTCGCCCAGTCGCGCTCGACGGACGCGCGCACCACCACCAGGACGTCCCGGGTGTCGGCCCACTCGTCGACCGGGTTGCGGAGCCGGTCGAAGTGGTCCTGCCAGAACGTCTTCGCCTCGCGGCGGTGGTAGTCGATCGCGGCCGCGGCGAGCGCCAGCGCGGTCTGGTCGGGCGTCCGGTCGAGGGCGTCGACGTCGCCGAGGTACTCCGTGAGCGCGACGGTCACCGAGTTCGGCTCGCGCTCGACCGGGATCGGCGGCAGGCCCTCGAGCTCGGTCGTGGTGGTGGCGTCCGGTGCGTGTTCGGCGCGGAGGCCGAGCAGCCAGTCGCGGAGGCGCAGCGTCGACCGGCAGTCGTAGGCGTTGTAGTCGGCGACCTGGTCGAGCTGCCGCTGCCCCTCGGCGGGATCGCCGGTGCGGAGCTCCTCGATCGCGTCGACGTAGGCGGTGATGCTGTCGGCCGCGTTCGTCACGTCGCTCAGGCGCAGGTCGTCGCCCATGTACAGCGGCTCGAGCTTCTTGATCGAGTAGCTGCGGCTGCCGACCACCAGGGCCTTCCGCACGATCGGGTACAGGTCGACCAGGACGCCCGCGCGCAACAGGTCGTCGACCGCGTCCTCCCCCACCCCGTGCCGGGCGGCGAGGGACAGCAGGTGTGTCCGCTCGTACGCGGCGTAGTGGTAGATGTGCATGTCCGGGTACTGCTCGCGGCGGTCGGTGATGAACGCGAGGAAGTCCAGCAGCGCCTGGCGCTCGTCGCGGATGGTGTGTGCCCAGAACGCGCGGAACTCGGCTTGGTCGTCGACGAGGCCGAACAGGTAGTCGAGGCCCCAGTGCACGCCGTCCTCGGTGTGGAGCGGGTCGCCCTCGAAGTCGAAGAAGACGTCGCCAGGATCGGGTGCCGGGATCGCGTCGAGGGCACGCGGGTCGAGGACCTCGAAGGCAGGACCGGTCCGTCCCGCGTCCGTCCCGTCGCTCCGGTTCGCTGCGCGCTCCGTCTCGATCTGGAGGCTCGCCTGCCGTACCAGACGATCCAGTGTCGTCTTCGACATGGTCGCCACCGGTGCGGTGTGGACCGCGAGGTCGTCGATCGACCGCACCCCCTGCCTGATCAGCTTCGTCCGCTGGTCGAGGCGCATGCCGGCGACGAGGACCAGGTCCCGGTGACGCTGCACCTCCTGCTGGCACGCGGAGCACCGGCCGCAGCTGGAGTAGCGGGGATCACCCCACTGCATCGGATCGTCGCCGGCCATCCGCTCGGCGATCACGCGGATCAGCTCAGCGCGCTGTGTGCGGTACACGGGCACGATGTCGGCGAGCTCGTGCGTGGTCGTCGTCCGGTCGCCGAGGACCAGGTGCACCTGATGCCCGGTCGGGATGCCGTGCACGCGCATCTGCTCGGCGTAGGCGGCGAGCTGCAGCAGAGCGCTGATCTTGGCGTGGCGGGCGAGCTTGGTGTCGTAGACCTCGTACTCGCCGCGGTCGTTGCGGATGATGAAGTCCGCGAAACCGATGAAGTCGTCGGCATGGAACGTCGGTTGGTACAGGACGTCCGCGCCGTCCCGCATTGCCTGGAGCGCTGCGGCTGCGGCCTCCCGGTACTGCGGCGGGGCCGGGCGGTCGAACTCCACCACGTCGTGGGACTGCTTCAGGATCTCGAGGTAGTCGAGCTCGTGCTGGTCCCCCAGGCGGGCCGTCCGGTCGAGCATGTCGTCGTGCTCGTCGGGCAGGGGTTCGCCGCGGCCGAGCTTGGCGTCGAGGCGGCGGAGGAACGCCCACTCGCAGGTCGCCCACGTGGTGAGGTCGCTCGGGCTGAGCAGGGCTCGGCCGTCCTCGGTGATCTGCACTGCGCTCCCTGCTGTCGGTGTCCGTCCAGGGTAGGGGCGGGCACTGACGTCACTGGCGCGAGCACCCGCCTCCCGTACGGTGGCCCCATGGAACCCGGGGACTCCAGCACCGAACTGCTGCGGAAGAACGCCAACCTGCTCATCGACCACGGTGCGAAGGACCGGTCCGTCGCGGCTGAGCTGGGCCTGCTCGTGCCGGGGCGGAAGGGCACGGAGGGCATCGGCGGCAAGCTCGCCCTCACCTCGACCGCGCTGTTCTTCGAGGGGCACGCGGTGAACCGCGTCCGTCCGCAGTTCGGCTTCCCCCTGTCCGAGATCGCGTCCCTCAGCGACGTTTCACGAGGCCTGTCGCGGCAACTCCGGGTCGAACTGCGGAGCGGTGTGCACGGTCGCTTCGTCGTGTGGGGCGTCCGGGGGCTCATCGCGGCGATCGAGGAGGCCCGCGCCGCGCTCTGAGCCGCGGTCGCGGCCGCGCCGCCTCACGACTCCAGACGCACGAACCTCGGACCGTCGTACCCGTCACGTGACACATGCGCGGTGAAGTCCGCGAGACTTCGCACCCAATGCCCGCGCTCGCCGTACAGCGCCTGGTACACGACGACGGGCTCCTCGGTCTCGACGTCCTGCGCCAGGAGCACGACCTGGTACTCGCCGCCCTTGAAGTGCCGGTACCGCCCTGGGGTCACGTCGTCGCTCATCCTCCCGATGCTACGGAGACGACAGCCGACCGGGCGTCGCGGTTCCCGGTACGGTGTCCGTCGGAGGGGGAACGATGAGCGACAGCATCAACCAGTGGGGCGGAAGCGCGACCAAGGCGGAGGTGGCGCCGATGATCGTCGTGCGCCGGCCGCTGTTCCCCGGGGTGATCTTCTTGGCCCTCGGAGTGATCTGCCTGTTCATCGGGGTTCCGGGGCTCATCTTCCAGCTCATCGCGGGCTCGGACGACAGCCCCGCGTTCGGCATCTTCATCGTCCTCGGAGCCGGGTCCTTGCTGCTCGGCCTGGGACTCGCCGCCGGTCGCATCAACGTGTACGACCGGCACTACGACGTGAAGTCCGGCTTCGGCAAGTTCCGCCGCCGCGAAGTCGACGACATCCACACGCTCCGCCTCGGCAAGCAGTCGAACGGCAGCGTGACGTTCATCAGCCTCACCGCCTGGAACGAGCAGCGGAAGAAGCAGTTCATGGTCTTCACGAACTACCGCGGCTACCGGGAGTTCACCACGTGGCTCGACAAGCGCCGGCCCGAGCAGTGGGCGGAGTGCGAGCGGCTCGGGCTGCCCGACTAGTCACACCGCTCAACATCCTTGGTCCAGCGGCCCGGGCGACGTAGGGTCCAGGCCATGACCGTCGCCCTCTCGCTCGCGATCGTCGCTGGCGTCCTCGCCATCGCGACGGTCCTCGGTCTGCTGCTGCGCAGCCGGACCGGGCGAGCACGCGTGGTCACTCCCCGGGCCAGCGACGCGACGACGGTGGCCGACCTCGCCAGCCGGGAGGCATTCGGCACCGCCGCCACACTCCTCCAGTTCTCGACACCCACATGCGCACGCTGCCCCGTCACGGCGAGACAGCTCGACGCGGTCGCCGCGTCGAGATCAACGGCGAAGGGTCCGGACCGCGTCCGGCGACTCGAAATCGATCTCGCCGAACGACCGGATCTCGCTCGCCGCTTCGACGTGATGCAGACCCCGACCGTGCTCCTCGTGGACGGCGAACACACCGTCCGAGCCCGCTTCGGCGGACCACCCCGCCAGCCCGAACTCGTCACCGCACTCGACGCCGTCCTCACCGAGGAGCACTCGTGACCACCAGCCCCGCACCCTCCCGAGGGATCGACCCGCGCTCGCCCCGCTTCGGCGCCGCGATCACGGCGGTCCTGCTCGCGCTCGACATCGTCCTCACCCTCAACGAGAGCACACGGACGACCGGCATCGTTCTGCTCGCCGTCATCGCCGCGCTCTTCGCCTGGGGAGGTTTGGCCGGCATCGCCCGTCACCCGTACGGCGCGCTGTTCCGTCGTCTGGTGCGCCCGCGGCTCGGCCCGCCCGCGGAAGTCGAGGCGCCCGAGCCCCCGACGTTCGCACAGCGGGTCGGACTCGTGGTGACCGGGGTCGCACTCGTCCTGGCGCTCATCGGCGTCCCCTACGCCGCCCCGGTCGGCGCTGCCGTCGCACTGGTCGCAGCGTTCCTCAACGCAGCGTTCGACGTCTGCATCGGATGCCTGATGCACGTCTGGCTGGTGCGGGTCGGGGTGTTCCGGGGCCGCAGCAGCGTCGCGTAGCACCGGGTCCGGCGTCGGAAGATACCCCCACGGCAGCTTCCGACGCCGACTCCGGTGCCTCTGGTCAGTGCCGGCCGATTGCCTGCTCCGACAGCGCGACGAGGTCGTCCGCGCGGAGGCCCGGCCACCCGTGCAACACGGCCCGCCACTCCTCCGGCAGCGCCGCCGCCCCGTACAGCGCTCCCGCGAGACCTCCCGCGATCGCCGCGACCGTGTCGGTGTCGTTGCCCGTCCGGACCGCCCGCACGAGCGCGTCCTCGAGCGAGGTCGACCGCCGGACCGCCGCGTAGGCCGCCTGCAGCGCCGACACCACCCACCCGTTCGTCTCGGTGAAGTCGACCGGTTCGGCGTGCTCCGCCGTGACGAGGCGCTCTGTCCAATCCCGGCGGGCCGCGGGCTCGAGCAGGTCCAGCCCCCGCAGGACGTCGAGCTCACCGTGCAGCACTGCGTGCCGGATCGCGACGCACCACAGCACGCACCCATCGCCCGCGTCTGCCTCGTGGTGCGTCAGGTCGCTGACCGCGCGCGCCGCCGAGGCGAGCCGCTCCTCCTCGCCGTCGTCGCCACGCAGGTACGCCAGGACAAGCGGCACCGTCCGCATGAGCAAGCCGTTCCCGGCCGACCGGCCACCCGACTCGTGCACCTGGCGGGCAGCAACGCGGCTGGCGGAGGCGGTCCGTTCCTCCAGACCGGCCAGGACGCGTCGGGTCTGGATCCCGACGTCGGGTGCGTCCTGCGCCCACTCCGCCCAGGCGGCGACGAAGCCGTCGAGAGCGGATTCCGCGGCGGCGTCCTCGCCTCGGGCAACGGGTTGGAGGATCGGCACCGCCATGCTCGTGTCGTCCGTCCACTCCCCTGGTCGCCACCCGAACGAGCCGCCGCCGCTCATCAGGATCAGCGTCGGCTCCGGGACGGGCGGCTGGAACTCGTAGCCGGCACCGAGGGCGTCGCCGGCGGCGGAGCCGAGGACCGCGCCGACGGCGCGGTCGAGGATCGTCGTGTGCTCGAACATCTGGTGGTCTCCGTCCGGTTTTACGCATTGCTGCGCTAACTCGATGGTGCACGACCCAGCCCGTTTGCGCAAGTACGCGTAAACTCCTCATCGTGGCTGATCCCGAATACCGCGACCCGAACGGCAAGCGCTTGGTCGACTACCCACACCCCTCGGTGGCGGTCGACACCGCGGTCATGACCGTGGTCGACGGCGAGCTGTCCGTGCTACAGATCCGTGACGTCGTCGACGGTGACTGGCGACTGCCGGGGACGTTCGTGCACGAGGGTGAGCGCCTGGCGGACTCGGTGCTGCGGTCCCTGCGTGAGAAGGCCGGCGTGGAGGGGCTCGCGCCCCGGCAGCTGCACGTGTTCGACGACCCGGCGCGCGACTCCCGTGGCTGGGTGCTGGCGGTGGCGCACCTCGACGTGGTGCCGGCCGCCGCCCTGACGATCGACGAGGAGCGGGCGCGTCTGGTGCCGGTCGCGTCAACCGGGTCGATGGTGCACGCGCATGACGACATCCTCGAGTACGCGGTGGCGCAGTTGCGGGAGGACCATCGGGAGCGGCCGGACCCGCACGGGCTGCTCGCGGAGCCGTTCACGATGACGGAGTTGCGGCGGTTGCACGAAGCGGTGCTCGGCATGCGGTTGCAGCCGGACACGTTCCGGCGGGGTTGTATCGGCGAGGGTGAGTGCGGCACGGCGCTCATCCTGGAACCCCGGTCGTTGCTCTCGTTACACCGCTCAGGCGGAGGTTCTCGCCCATGTACAGCGGCTCGAGCTTCTTGATCAAGTACTGTGGCTCCCGACCACCAGGGCCTTGCGGACGATCGGGTACAGGTCGACCGGGACGCCCGCGCGGAGCAGGTCATCGACGTCCTCCTCCCCCACGCCGTGCCGGGTAGCGAGGGGCAGCAGGTGCGTCCGCTCGTACGCCGCGTAGTGGTAGACGTGCATGCCCGGGTGCTGGGCGCGGCGTTCCTTGACGAAGGCGAGGAAGTCGATCAGCGCCCTGCCGCTCGTCGCGGATCGTGTGGGCCCAGAACGCGGTGAAGTCGGCGCGGTCGTCGACCAGGCCGAACAGGTAGTCGAGGCCCCAGTGCACGCCGTCCTCGGTGTGCAGGGGGTCGCCCTCGAAGTCGAAGAAGACGTCGCCCGGGTCGCGCGCGGGGATCGCGTCGAGGGCGCGGGGTCGTGGAGTTCGAAGCGGGGCTTGGTCTTGTTGGTAGGGCCCGCTTGCTGCTCGGCTTCGGTCTCGGTCTGGAGGCGCGCCTGACGCACCAGCCGGTCCAGCGTCGTCCGCGCCATGCCGGGTACGGCTGCGGTGCGGTCCGCCAGGTCGTCGATCGTCCGCACGCCCTGCCGGATCAGCTTCGTCCGCTGGTCGAGGCGCATGCCCGCCACGAGGACGAGGTCACGGTGCTCCTGCACCTGCGTCTGACAGATCGCGCAGCGCCCGCAGCTGCTGTAACGCGGATCGCCCCACCGCAGTTCGTCGTCGGCCGCGAGGCGCTCGGCGATCACCCGGTGCAGCTCCGCGCGCTGCGTCCGGTACACCGGCGTGATGTCGGCGAGGTCGTGCGTGGTGGTCGTCCGGTCACCGAGCACGAGGTGCACCTGCTCGCCGGTCGGGATGCCGTGCGCCCGCATCTGCTCGGCGCACGCGGCGAACTGCAGCAGTGCGCTGATCTTGGCGTGCCGGGCGAGCTTCGTGTCGTAGACCTCGTACTCATCGCGGTCGTTGCGGATGATGAAGTCGGCGAAGCCGATGAAGCCCGGGCGGTCGGGGGTGGGCGGTTCGTGGAAGGTCGGTTGGTAGAGGACGTCGGCACCGTCCCGGAACGCTGCTCGTGCTTCTTCAGCGCTCGGGCGTAGTCCGGCGGAGCGGGACGGTCGAACTCGACGACGTCGTGGGTCTGCTTGAGAATGTCGAGGTAGTCGAGCTCGTGTTGGTCCACGAGCCGGGCGGTGCGCTCGAGCATGTCGTCGTGCTCGTCGGACAGGGGGCCACCGCGGCCGAGCTTGGCGTCAAGACGGCGGAGGAACGCCCACTCGCAGGTCGCCCACGTGCTGAGGTCGCTCGGGCTGAGGAGGACCTGCCCGTCGGTGATGATCTGCTCTCGGTCACCATAAGACTGTCGCAAGCCGACGCACCACGAGAGTCAACTTGATAAGCAACGCCATCATCCCTTCTCTCTGTACAGCGCGCCCCACTTATGCATGATGAAGACCAGCCACCTCCCGACACGTCAGCGCAGCAACGCCAGCGCTGTTTGTAGCCGATACGGTCGGCGAACGCGGTCCGGGCTAAACACTTCACCTCGCCCACAGGAAGATGAAGCCATAACGTAAGGGTCCCCTCGACGCCCGACTCAGCCATCCTCGCGCCGCACTCAACATTCCGCTACCGGGAGAACGAAACCGATGGAAAGGCGTTTGCGGATTAACCCTCTCACGCTTCTCTACAGGAACGCCTTTGTCTACCTCATCAGGATCCGTATTCGCTGCTGAATGCGGTAGCGGCGACCGAGGAGGATTGCATCATCCGCCCTCAATCAGCCGACGGGGGGCAGGAGAATTTACTAACGGCGCTCAGCCGAGCACCCAGGCAACGAAGTTGCCGAGTCGTCGGGTGGGAAGGGTGCCCACCGCGCCTATGAGCTTCCATGACGCGCCCGCCCTCGTAGGAGGAGCGTAAGCGGGATTAAAGCCGGGGCTGCCATACCGGGCCAGATATGGACAAGCTCCGACAAAACGCCAGTGAGTGGGTCGAGTTCCCAGCGCCGTCGTAGCCAGCGAGCGCGACGAGCAGCCAGGCGATCCACCCGGCCGGCAGCAGTAGTCCGCTCGCCACGATCCACCAGATTCCGTTCCGCCGCCTCGGCGGCGACCACGCGATGTCGTCCATCATCCGTCCCCCGTTCCCCGCGTCCACCGTACCGACGGCCCGGGAGGCGCGGCACCCGACCGCCACGCCCCTCCCGTCCGCACCCGACGGACGGGAGGCACGGCACCGGCCCGCACCGCCTCCTGTCCGTCCGACGGGAGGCACGGTACCGGCCCGCACCGCCTCCTGTCCGTCCCCCGGCCACCGGCACGCGGCCACCGGTCCTCCGCCGATCGCCTGCTCCGAACCGCCGGCCGTCCAGACGACCCGTCAATGTCGGGCCGTGCTCGCGCCGACGTGCAACGACGCGCCCGCCCACGCGACGAGCGCCGGATCGTGCGTCGCGACCAAGATCGCGCTGCCCGCGGTGCGGAGTACGTCGAGCCCGAGGCGGACGCGCTCGGCGCTGCCCTCGTCGAGGGACGCTGTCGGCTCGTCCGCCAGGACCACGCGGGGCCGTTGCACGAGGACCCTGGCGACGGCGACCCGCTGCTGTTCGCCACCACTGAGTCGGCCGACCCGCGCACGAGACCGACCGCCCAGGCCGACCACGACCAGGGCGTCCTGCACCCTCGCCTCGAGCACGGCCCGCGGGACGCCAGCCGGACGGACGACCCGGAGGTTCTGCCCGACAGTCCAGTCGGGGACGACCGCATGGTCCTGCATGACGAAGCCGAGCACCTCACGTCGGAGGCGGCGCCGGACCCGGGCGGATGACTGGTGGAGCTCGACGTCACCGATGCGGACCATGCCGCGGTGCGGTCGATCGAGCCCGCCCAGGCACCGGAGCAGTGTGCTCTTCCCAGCCCCGGACGGACCACCGATCGCGATGACGTCTCCGGGCGTGACGACCAGGTCGAGGCCGTCCCAGAGCGTCCTCGTCCCCAGGTCGTACCCGAGGTTCGATGCAGTCAAGAGCGGTCGCCGGTTGGTCATGGCTGGTCCTTCCCGCGCAGACGGTCGACGACGATCTGGATCGTGAGGACGAGTGCGGCGAGGCACACGGCGCCGGCTGCGGGAACGACCACCGCGGCTCCGACCAGGCCCGTCACCCCGAGCGTCGCGAAGACGGTCACGCCGGTCACACCTGCGGCGCCGAGCACGAACGGCACGTGGTGCACTGCGGGGTGGCGTCCTGTCAACGAACGGACCGCGGCGGCGTCCCGACGACGGATCCGATGGTCGGCCACGAGGCTCGACGCCACGAAGAGTGCCGCGAGCCCAGCTGCGATCGTCGCGCCTGCGAGGCCGAGCTGCTCGGCGCGCACCTCCGCCAAGCGTCGATCCACCACAGCGCCGACACGGTTGACCTGTGTCACGACGTCGAAGACGCCTGACCGATGGAGCGCTCGGACGAGGGCCGCTCGGTCGGAGAACCGGACCTCGCCGTTGCGGGTCGCTGTGGCGATGCGGTTCGGAGCGATGTCCTCGACCCCTGCCACCACGACCACCGTGTCCAGCGGACCAGTGCTGTCCGGGAACCCGAGTTCGACCCATCGACCCGCCGCGTGCACGATGGCATCCGTGCTCGGGACGATCTCGGAGCGGACACGTGGCCGGCGCGGCGGGTCGCTGTCGTCCACTTCCCATCCTTCCGCGATGCCGTCGAGCACCGTGTCCTCGACGGCACGAGCCCGCCCTGCGAGAGCGTGCGGAATGAGGACGGTGACGCCGTCCCGGTGCACGACGTCGCTGGCGACGCCCGGGGTGCCGTCACCGATGACGAGGAGCGCCTCGGGGATCGCGTTCGTCATCGCCATCCGTGCGGTGCCGCTGACGAGCGCCCGACGACCGATGTCTCCGAGCAGGTTCTCTTGCTCCTCGTCGCTGAAGCCCACGCCCAACACGACGTCGTCACCGTGCTCGGCTTCGGCGCTGAGCGACCGCTCCAGCTGTCGGGCCCTGCTGTTCTCGACGACGGCGCCCGACGCCCCTGCGGCGATGAGCGCCACGAGGACCACGCCGGACACCCCGACGACGACGGCGCGCCAGCGTCCTGCATCGACGCCGTCCAGTCGGTACCCACTGACCATCGCGAGCACGACGTGCAACGCGGCCACCAGCGACACGGCCGCGGGGACCACGAGTGCGGCGGACAGCGCGGAGAAGACCCACACGGCATGACCGGCACTCCGCACGACGAGGAACAGGCCCAGCGCCCCGAAGACCGTGCCGAACACGGCCGCGATGAGCACCATGAGGTCGACCAGCTCGCACACCGCGATCCGCCGCGACGTCCGACCGGCGAGGCGGCGGACCCGCTGGCGTGAGGCGCGCCGGTGCGAGTCAGCGACGAGCGCGACCACCACACCGACCGCCACGGCGACACCGACGATGGCGACGCCGGGTGTCCTGAAGACGTCGACCAGCGTCGGGACCGCCTGCGGAGTCGAGTCGACGAACGCGAACCCTCGGTCGTGCAGGTCTTCGAGGAACCGTGCGACGTCGGTCGGTTCGCCGTCGACGGCGTAGGTCCACGCGATGACCGCATCGTCGATCGCGCTCGCGGGTCGCTCCGTGATCTCACCCCAGAACACCGGTCGAGGCAGTCCTCCGTGGAGCACGTACGCGTCGAGTTCATTCGTCGCGCCCGACCGCTCCGGTGTGAGGAGGACGAGGGACACGTCAGCATCGGCTGCGATCTGCTCGAGCATCTCGACGTGTTCGCGCTTCGACGGTCCGAGCGGCAGGTCGATCAGGTCGGTCGTGGAGCGAGCGGCCACCGACCCGAGGGCTTCCACGCTCCCGACGGCGAGGACGACCAGGCCGGCCGCGAACAGTGCGACGGCTGCCACCGCGGTGACGGTGGCAGCCGCGAAGCCCCGGATCAGTAGATGTTCCAGAACGCCTGGTTCCCGCTACGAGCGGAAGGACGGATCGCGACGGCGAGCTTCCCCTTGGCCACCCGGCCGGACGACTTGGTCGCTCCGGACGACTTCACCGCCGTGCTGTGGACGAACCGGTGGTTGTCGTACACGGACGTGACCGCTCCCGCGCCGACTCCGTACGTCCAGATCCCACCGCCGACCACGTGCGTGCCGCTACGGGTTTCCCGCGTGGCGTCGGCCGACGCGCTTCCACTCGTCGTCGTCACCGCCGGCGTGTTCGGCGCCGCAGACGCGGTCCCGCACGTCAGCGCCGCGACGAGCACCGCTGCTCCGAGTCCGGCGATCGTCGTGATGGTCCTCTTCATGGTCGTTCCCCTCGTGGTGTGGACGGTTCGGGAGACGAACCTACCGGCTGAAACATCAGACATCAACACCGATTCGGTGGCTGCCGGAGCCGGCCCGCGTACGCTCGAACGAATGCCCGCACCACGAACCACAACGGATCCGACCACCGAGCGGGACACCATCGTGACCCCCGCCCCCGACGGCTTCATCCGCGTCCGCGGCGCCCGCGAGAACAACCTCCGCGACGTCGACGTCGACATCCCCCGCGACCGCATCGTCGCCTTCACGGGCATCTCCGGCTCCGGCAAGTCGAGCCTCGCCTTCGGCACCGTCTTCGCCGAGGCCCAGCGCCGCTTCCTCGAGTCCGTCGCCCCGTACGCCCGCCGCCTCATCGCACAGGGTTCGACCCCGCACGTCGACTCGATCACGGGCCTCCCGCCGGCGGTCGCCCTGCAGCAGCGCCGCGGTGCCCCGAGCTCCCGGTCGACCGTCGGCACCCTCACGACGCTGAGCAACTCGACCCGCATGCTCTACTCCCGCGCCGGCACGTACCCGGAGGGCGCCGAGCAGCTGTACTCGGACTCGTTCTCCCCGAACACGGTCGCCGGCGCCTGCCCGCGCTGCCACGGCCTCGGCGTCGCCCACGAGGTGACCGAGGCATCCGCCGTCCGCGATCCGTCCCTGAGCATCCGCGAGGGTGCGATCACAGCATGGCCGGGTGCCTGGCAGGGCAAGAACCTCCGCGACGTGACGGCCGTCCTCGGCTACGACATCGAGCGCCCCTGGCGGGACCTCCCGCAGGAGGACCGCGACTGGCTCCTCTTCACCGAGGAGCAGCCCGTCGTCGAGGTGCACCCGAAGCGTGACCGCGTTGCGAAACCGTACAAGGGCAAGTTCTGGAGCGCCCGTCAGTTCGTCATGCACACCCTCGCCGATTCGCAGAGCGAGACGCAGCGGAACAAGGTCCTGCAGTTCGTCGAGTCCGGCCCGTGTTCGCTCTGCGGCGGCGCGGGACTCACGCGCGCCGCACTCGCGGTGACGTTCGGTGGCCGCACGATCGCCGAGCTGAACGCGCTGCCGCTGTCCGGCGTCGCCGAGGTCCTCCGTCCGGTCGCCGAGCTCACCGACGCCACGGCGGCCACGTCCCGCACGTCGTCCGGTGAGCGGACCGAGGTCGCGGTCACCATCGCGCGCGACCTGCTCGGCCGGGTCGAGGTCCTCACCGGCCTCGGTCTCGGGTACCTCAGCCTCGACCGCGCAACCCCGACACTCTCCCCCGGTGAGATGCAGCGCCTCCGCATCGCCACGCAGCTCCGGAGCGGCCTGTTCGGTGTCGTGTACGTCCTCGACGAGCCGAGCGCGGGCCTCCACCCGGCCGACGCCGAGCCGCTCCTCCAGGTCCTCGAGGACCTCCGCGCCAGCGGCAACAGCGTCTTCGTCGTCGAGCACGACATGCGCATCGTCCGCCAGGCCGACTGGATCGTCGACGTCGGTCCCGGCGCCGGCTCCGCCGGCGGCACCGTCCTCTACAGCGGGCCGGCCGACGGCCTCGCCGACGTCGAGGCGTCCGTCACCCGTCGCTTCCTGCAGCCACGTGCCTCCGGCCTGGAGGCCCGCCCTCCTCGACAACGGATCGGCACCCTGGAACTGCGGGGCGTCACGCAGCACAACCTCCGGGACCTCGACGTCGACGTCCCGCTCGGCGTCCTCACCGCGGTCACCGGGGTGTCCGGCTCCGGCAAGTCGTCGCTGGTCGGAGGCGTCCTCGCCGACCGGGCCGCCGAACACCCGCAGGTCAGCCGCGTGGTCGAGGTCGACCAGAAGCCGATCGGCCGCACACCCCGCTCGAACCTCGCCACCTACACGGGCCTGTTCGACGCGGTCCGTGCCGCGTTCGCCGCGATCGACGACGCGAAGGCCCGTGGGTGGACGGCCGGCCGGTTCTCGTTCAACGTCGTCGGCGGCCGGTGCGAGGTGTGCCAGGGCGAGGGCTCGGTGTCGGTCGAGCTGCTGTTCCTGCCGGGCAGTTGGGCGCCGTGCCCGGAGTGCCACGGCTCCCGGTACAACGACGAGACGCTCGAGGTCCGCTGGAACGGATCGACCATCGCCGAGGTGCTCGGCATGACGGTCGACGATGCCGCTGAGTCCCTCGCCGACCTCCCCGCCGCTGCCCGCGCCCTCGATGCCCTCCGTCAGGTCGGTCTCGGCTACCTGCGGCTCGGTCAGCCCGCGCCGGAGCTGTCGGGCGGAGAGGCCCAGCGCATCAAGCTCGCCACCGAACTCCAGCGCGCCCGCTCCGGCCACACGCTGTACCTGCTCGACGAACCCACCACTGGCCTGCACCCCGCCGACGTCGAGCGCCTGACCGAGCAGCTGTCCCGCTTGACGGACGCGGGCAACACGGTCGTCGTGGTCGAGCACGCGATGTCCGTCGTGGCCGCAGCCGACCACGTCATCGACATGGGTCCGTCCGGCGGCGACGAAGGCGGCCAGGTCGTCGCCGCGGGCACGCCCGCCGAGGTCGCTGCTTCCCCGTCGAGTCGCACGGCGCCGTACCTCCGCGCCGAACTCGAGGCCTGACCGCCGGAACTCTCCACGGATCCCGCCGATGCGCCTTGGGGGGCTCCACGCGCTCGGTACCGTCACGGCATGCAGCACTGGGACGCCGACGAGGAGCGCAGCCGTCACATGGCCCGGTTCGGGCGCCGTGACACCGCGCCGGAGCTCGCCCTGCGCCGCACGCTGCACGCCCGCGGCCGACGCTTCTTCGTCGACCGCCGCATCAGCACCCGGACAAGGGCGCGTCCCGACGTCGTGTTCCCCCGTGCCCGTGTCGCGGTGTTCGTGGACGGCTGCTTCTGGCACTGGTGCGAGGAGCACGCCCACCTGCCGAAGGCCAATGCCGAGCTGTGGCGGAGGAAGCTGCTCGCGAACCGGCAACGTGACGCCTGGCACGACGCCGTCCTCCGCAGCGAGGGGTGGAGCGTCATCCGCGTCTGGGAACACGACGACGTGCAGACGGCTGCGGACACCGTCGAGGCAGCGCTCGACCGCTGTGACCAGATCACCGGCGGGCACCACCGTCACCGTAGCCAGGGGACGCACCCGTCGTGTCGAACGCTTCCCGGTCCAGAGCCGCCGCTATCGCCGCCGCGCACGTCGCGACGCTCGACGTGGCCAGCCCAGTCGCAACGAACACTTGCGGTGACGAACCACGAACGGACGGGAGGCCCGGCACCGGCTGGTACCGACCCTCCCGTCCGTCATGCGGTCACCGCAGCTGCGTCACCAGGTGAGGACGAAGCGGCCCCGCGTCCCGCCGGCCTCGAGCCGCTCGTGCGCCTCGGGTGCGCGCTCGGCCGGCAGGACCTCGGCGACCCGGGGCACGATCGTGCCGCCCTCGACGCCGTGGCGCAGCCGCTCGAGCTTGTCGAAGGACCGGTACTCGTTGAACACGGACACTCGTTCGAACCGGATGGTGGGGGCACCGTTGCCCTCCCAGCCACGGACGTCGACGAACACACCGCCGTCCCGGATCGCCGGGACCACCAGTTCGCGCTGCAGCGCACAGTCGAACAGGGCGTCGACACCCTCGGGCACGATCGACCGAACGGAAGCAGCGAAGTCATCCCCCCGCGGCACCACGTGGTCCGGACCGAGCGAGCGGACGAGGGCCTGGTCCTTCTCGGAGCTGTCCGCGATCACGGTGATGCCGGCGGCCTTCGCGAGCTGCACGACGTAGTTGCCGAGGAGCCCGGCGGCCCCGGTCACGGCGAGCGTCTGCCCACGTTCGAGCCCGGCGAGATCGAGCATCTGGATGGCGGTGAGTCCGTTCATCGGCACGGTGGACGCTTCCTCGATCAAGGTGCCGCGCGGGATCCGCGTGAACGACCCGACCGGGGCGACGAGGTACTCGACGTACGCACCTCCGTGCCCGGTGAGCGGCAAGGCGATCGCCATCACCTCGTCACCGACGGACCACCCCTCGACGTCGGGTCCGACCTCGTCGATGACGCCGGCGGCGTCCATGCCGGGGACATACGGCGCCGTGGCCTTCGAGCTGTCACGCTCCCCCGCCCGCACACCGGTGTCCGTGGGGTTCACCGCGAACGCGCGGACGGCGATGCGGACGGAGCCGGCACCGGCGTGCACCTCGGGTACTTCATGGACGGCGAGGGCGCGAGGCCCTCCGAACGTTTCGACTCCGACGACCTTCATGTCTCCGGTCTACCCGGAGCCCGTCACCGCCTGCCCAGCCGCGGTGTACCTCGTTCCGACCGGGATCGGGGATGCGTCCGGGGACGCAAAAGAGCCCCTGGGCGGGTGAGCGTTGCTGCTCGCCCGTCCAGGGGCTCGTTTTGTGAAAAGGAGTCCGGCGGCGTCCTACTCTCCCACAAGGTCCCCCTTGCAGTACCATCGGCGCTGAGAGGCTTAGCTTCCGGGTTCGGAATGTGACCGGGCGTTTCCCT
>NZ_QKTS01000023.1:0-27660 GCF_003234525.1 Curtobacterium sp. MCBD17_021
GGTGGGGTGGGAGGGTCTCGACCACGGCGTCGAGGAGGGCTTCGGCGGACCGGTCGGCTGCGACGACGTGCACGGGCAGTCCGGCGGTGCGGGCCTCGTCCGCAGTGCCGGGGCCGATGCAGGCGATCCGGGTGCGGGGGTCGAGGGGGGAGAGTCGACGAGCGACTTCGCGGGCGACGCTGCCGCTCGTCACGAGCACGACGTCCGGTACCGGGTCGGTCGGGATCCGCTCATCGCCGGTCCCGACGGTACGGTACGCGACCACGTCCTCCACGTCGATGCCCCGGGCACGCAGACCGTCGACGAGCGTCGGGGCGGCGAGGTCCGAGCGCGGGTGCAGGACGAGTCGGGCGTCCGCCGGGAGTGCCCGCACGAGTCCGGCCGCGGAGTGGTCGTCCGGCACGAGGTCGACGGTCCATCCGACGGAGCGGGCAGCACGGGCGGTCGCCTCGCCGACGGCGGCGACGCGGACCCCGGACGGGAGCCCCGGCATGCGTTCCGCGAGGACCCGCACGGTGGTCGCACTGGTCACCACGAGCCAGTCGGCGCTCGCTCGGCCGTCACCCGTGCCGTCGAGGTGCGACGACTCGCCGCGTGCGGGTCGTCGAGGTTCCACGATGTCGGAACCCGACGCCTCGAGGTTCCGGAATTCCGGAACCGGGGAGGGGCGGCCGGCCGCGAGCCGCGCGACCATCCGGTCGAGGGGACCGGCGTCGAGCGGCGGCGCGTCGGTGACGAGCGGGACGATGCGCGGGTCGAGCCCGCGTGCCCGAGCCGCCGCGGCGACCCGTGCTCCCCACGCGCCGCCGCGCGGGACGACGACCACGGGCCGGTGCCCGGTCGTGTCGTCCCGCGTGGTGTCCGTGGTGATCGTCGCCCTACTCGGTCGCGGTGACGGACGTGTCGGACGGTCCCTCGGTGCCGGGGGTGTCGAGGCCGGGGCCGACGGTGTGCTCGGCGTCGTGCTCGGCCGAGTCGGACCCGGCGGAGCTCGACAGGTCGGCCAGCTCGGCGGCGCCGTTCTCGAGGAGCTCGGCGGCGACCCGGTCGGCGACGGCCAGGGCCTCGTCGAGGCGGTCCTGCGCGGATCCGTCAAGCACGGCCGCATGGGACGCCGTCCGGTACTCGGAGCCGTCGGGACGGTAGACCGTCGCCGAGACGAGGAGCATCTCGGCGTCGACGACCGCGGTGGCACCGATCGGGGCGGAGCAGCCGGCCTCGAGCTTCGCGAGCACCTCGCGCTCGGCGGTGACGGTCAGACGGGTCGGGGCGTGCTCGATCTTCCGCAGCGCGGCGAGCAGGTTCCGGTCGTCCTCGTCGGCACGGATCTCGACGGCGAGGGCCCCCTGACCGGGAGCGCTCGGCCAGAAGCCCAGGTCGAGCAGCTCGGTCGCGGCGTCGAGCCGGCCGATCCGTCCGAGTCCGGCCGCGGCGAGCACGACGGCGTCGAGGTCGTCCTCGACACGGGCGAGCCGGGTGTCGATGTTGCCGCGGATGTCCACGACGTCGAGGTCGGGCCGGTCCGCCTTGAGCTGTGCCACGCGGCGGGGTGATCCCGTGCCGACCTTGGCACCTTCGGGCAGGGTCTCGATCGTCGCGCCGTTCCGCGCGACGAGGACGTCACGGGCGTCAGCACGCTTCGGCACCGCGCCGATGGTCAGGCCCGGGTACGGCGCGGTCGGCAGGTCCTTGAGCGAGTGCACGAGGACGTCGACCTCGTTCGCCACGAGCGCCTCGCGCAGGGCCGACGCGAACACGCCGGTCCCGCCGAGGGACGCCAGGGAGGCCCGGTTCGTGTCACCCTCGCTCGTCACCGTGACGAGTTCGACCGGTCGGCCGGACGCCTTCGCCAGTCGGTCGGCGATGTCCTGCGACTGGGCGACCGCCAGGCGGCTGGCTCGGGTGCCGAGGCGGATCGGAGTCGGCCCGTCGGTCACGGGGCGACGCCGGCGGCGGCGGGCTTGAACCCCGCTCGCACGTTCTCGCAGCACCCCGGACGGCACACGTCGTACCAGGGGCCGATGTCGGTCATGTGCGGACGCTCGACCTTCGGCGTGCCGTTGACGCGCTCGAGCACCAGGTCGACGAGCCCGGACACGTAGGCCGGGTCGATGCCGGGCGTCTGCGTGCGGAGCGACCAGAAGCCGAGCTCACCGGCGGTCTCGGTGGCTTCCTCGTCGAGGTCCCACATGACCTCCATGTGGTCGCTGACGAAGCCGAGCGGCACGATGAGGACGGCGCGGGTCGGTCCGCCCTTGAGGTCCTCGTTCATGTAGTCGTTGATGTCGGGCTCGAGCCACGGCTGCGACGGGGGGCCGGAGCGGGACTGGTAGACGAGCTTCCAGGCGGGCTTCGACGTACCCTGCAGGTGCGCGTGCTCGGGCTGCTCGAGCAGCTCCGCCCAGGCCTGGTCGAGGACGACCTCGCCGACCGCGAGGTGCTGCGCCTCGTACGCCCCGTGCTCGTCGAAGCCGCGGTAGTCCGGGCCGGACCGGGCGGCGTCGGTCGACGGGATCGAGTGCGTGGAGAACAGCACCTGCAGCTCGGTCGCGACGTCGAGGCCGTCGTTCTCGGCGATCGCGCGGGCCATGCCGTCGCGGACCCCGTCGATGAACGGTCGGACGAAGCCCGGGTGGTCGAAGAACTGCCGGATCTTGTCGATCTGGATCGTGTCGATCAGGCCGGTCTCGTTCAGCACGCGGGCGTAGTCCTCGCGGTACTGGCGGCAGCTGGAGAACGACGAGTACGCGCTCGTGGCGATCGCGATGAGCTTGTTGTAGCCCTTGTCGGCCGCCTCGGTGAACGCCTCTTCCAGGTAGGGCTCCCAGTTGCGGTTGCCCCAGAGGACGGGCATGTCGATGCCCCGAGAGGCGAGCTCACCCTCGAGCGCGGCCTTGAGCGCACGGTTCTGGGCATTGATCGGGCTGACGCCGCCGAAGTGGCGGTAGTGGTGCGCGACTTCTTCGAGACGCTCGTCCGGGATCCCGCGGCCACGGGTGACGTTGCGGAGGAACGGGATGACGTCGTCCTGGCCCTCGGGCCCGCCGAAGCCGGCGAGCAGGATCGCGTCGTACGCGGTCGGGGTCTCGACGTGCTCCGGGCCGGATGCGGCCGCCGGGGTGGCGGCGAGGACCTGGCCGTTCGTGATCATGCTGGTGTCGGTCATGACAGCACCTCCGGGAGTTCGGCGGTCGTCACGCGACGACCCGTGTAGAAGGGCACTTCTTCGCGGACGTGCATGCGGGCCTCGGTGTAACGGAGGTCGCGCATGAGGTCGACCAGGTCGACCAGGTCCGGGCTCTCGAGGGGCAGGATCCACTCGTAGTCGCCGAGCGCGAAGGAGGCGATGGTGTTCGTCAGGACGCGGCGGTACTTCGCGCCGGCGATGCCGTGGTCGCGGAGCATCCCCGAGCGCTCCTCTTCCGGCAGCAGGTACCACTCGTAGGAGCGCACGAAGGGGTACACCGTGATCCAGGCTTCCGGGTCCTTGCCACGGAGGAACGCCGGCGTGTGCCGTTTGTTGAACTCGGCTTCGCGGTGCATGGCCATCGCGTGCCAGACCGGCTCGGCGTCCTGGAACAGGGCCGTGCGGCGGATCTCGCGGAGGACCGCCTGGATCGCCTGTGCGTCGTCACCGTGCAGCCAGATCATGACGTCCGCATCGGCCCGGAAGCCGGAGACGTCGTAGAAGCCGCGGATGGTGACCCCGCGCTCGGCACCGGCGGCCACGACGGCGTCGAGCTCGGCGACCGAGTCGTCACCACCGCGCTGCACAGCGCCGACGGGACGGCGGAAGACCGCCCAGAGGGCGTAGGCGGTGAGCAGGTTCGGGTCGATCCCGGAGGCCGGGTCCGTCTCGTGCGCTGCGGTGGTTGCTGGGGTGGGCACGTCAGTGCTCATGGATCGGTCGTCCTCCACGTCTGCCGGGGGTGTGGTTCGCCGGCCCCCTTCGCCGAGCGGGCGTCCGGGACGATCGTCCACCGCGGCTCGCGAAGGCTCGCCGCGTGTGGATCACCGCCGTCGGAGCGCCGCTACGACGATACCCCCGACCACTGCCACTCCCGCTGCGAGCCCGGCCAGGTACGGCACCGGGTTCTCGTCGAGGCCGCGCTTGACCTTCGACGCCGCGACGCCGAGCTGCTTCGGGACGTTGAGCTTGTCCTCGATGGCGTCGAGCGTGTCGAACAGCTGGGCACGGGTGGCGGCGACACGGTCGGCGATCGCGCCGTGCTCGTCCTGGGGGTCGGTCACTGGTCCTCCGGTGGAGTCGTGGGGATGACGGGGGTCAGAACCGGCCGTCGACGTCCGGCTTGCGCGAGGCGCGCTGCGTCTCCGGGGTCGGCTTGCGGCCGAGGCCCTTCACCGCGTTGACGTCGTTCTTGACGCTGGCGATCGTGCGCTTCGGCGTGACCGGCAGGCCCTTCTTGAGCCGCTTCCAGCCGATGAGCCCGAGGACCGCGGCGACGATGAGCATCAGCACCGCGAGGAGCAGCGCCGCCAGCCACGCCGGCATCACGGTCGCGAGTCCCATCACCGCTGCGGTGAGGAGCACGCCGATCGCGTAGAGGACGATGACGAGCGCGGCGACGAGGATGCCGGCGGCGACCGCGAAGACCTTCGCCTTGCCGATCATCTCGGCCTTGAGGAGGGCGATCTCTCCCTGCACCAGGTCCTTGACGAGGTCGGGGACGTCCTTCACGAGGCCGAACAGCGACCGCGACTTCCGGTCGCGTGTGTCGGTCATGAGATCTGCGAGCCCTTGTCGGCCGACGCCTTCGAGCTCACCTTGCGGACGACCTTCTTGGTCTGCTCACCGATGAAGTCGGCGACGTCGGGCGTGCGGTCCTGCACGAAGCCCTCGACGTCGTGGACGCTCTTCTGGACGCCGTTGCTGTTCCAGATCTTGCCGCTGACGGTCTTGATCTGCTCGTACCGCGCCCG
The DNA here is from genome assembly GCF_003234525.1 of Curtobacterium sp. MCBD17_021. Taxonomy (NCBI): domain Bacteria; kingdom Bacillati; phylum Actinomycetota; class Actinomycetes; order Micrococcales; family Microbacteriaceae; genus Curtobacterium; species Curtobacterium sp. MCBD17_021. The sequence continues at coordinate 4,942 of NZ_QKTS01000023.1, forward strand.
ACCGGCTCGCGATCCCAGGACGTACCCGAGTGCTGCGCCGGCGACGAACAGGAGCTTTCCTCGCATGAGCGATTCCTCCGTTGGGTCAGTGTGCTTGGTGATGCACCGTGTGTGGGTCATGCACCGATCGGCATGTGTCCGACGGTTCCCCCAACAGTAGCCCTCGGCGGGTCCGCGGTCCGCTCAGGAATCCAGGATGCGTCCAGCGGCGGCGCGGGCCGCGGTCACGATGCCGGACAACCCCCGGCCGGAGGACGCCTCGCCGATCCCGACCACACCGTCCGCCAGTCCGGCGGCCTCGGCGTCCGGTCCGTGCCAGCGGACACGCGCGGCTCCGACGACGTGCTCCGGCCCGACGGGCAGCCCGAGCAGCGCGGTCGCGTCCGTCGTCGCCCGCACGCTCACCGGACCGGCCGGGTCGACCGGGAGGCTCGTGGCCACATCGTCCGCGTCCGTCGCGTCGGCAGCGCCGGTCGTCGACCCCGAACCCGCCGGGGGCAGGGCGTAGCTGAGTCGCAGCACGTGCCTCCCGGCCGCACGTTCCGCCAGCCACGGCCACTTCACCGTCGCGTGCGTGAGCGCCTTGGCGGCCACGCCCGTCGCGGCGGGGTGGACGAGCATCCCGGTGCCGCGCGGGGCGTCGTCGAGTTCGGGCCGGTCCACGACCAGGGTGACGAGTTCGATGCCGGACCGCCGCGGGGCCGCCGTCCGGGCCGGGTCGGCGACGGTCGCGAACACGTGGTCCGCGGCCAGGCGCTCGGTCCGGCCGTCCGCCGAGGCCGTCTCCACCGCGACCCGCTCGACCCGGGTGGCACGGGTGTGCAGCCGGACGTCGACCCGGTACGTGTCGAGGTCGGCGACGAGTTCGTCCACCAACCGGGCGATCCCGCCGCGGAGACCCTGCACGGCGGACCCGGCCACGGCACGCTTGCGGAGGGCGAGCACCGCGCGGGCGAGCGACCCCTCACGCTGCAGGGCGGCACGCAGCCCGGGCGCCACACGGTCGGGGTCGAGGTCGTCCGGGTGCGTCGAGTGCACGCCCGCGACCACCGGCACCACGAGGTCGTCGAGGACCGTCGCGCCCATCCGACTCCGGACCATCGCGCCGAGCGAGGTAGCCCGCGCCCCGATCGGCGAGGGCAGCAGCGCGTCCATCTGCGCGCGGAGGGCGCCCGCGCCGCCGACCACCGCGATGACGTCCGCCGCCATCGGGGTCCCCGGGATCCCGAGCAGGCCGGTCGAGGGGATCGGGGCGGTCCGGCCGTCGCGGGTCATCAACCACGCTCCCCGTGGGTCCGGCGAGACGATGTCGTTGCCGAGGCCGAGCTCGACGGCGAGCGAGGACACGGCGTCCGTCCGGGTCGCGAACGAGTCCGCCGCCATGTCGAGGTCGAGGCCCGCGACCGTGTGCCGACGGATCATCCCGCCGAGCACGCCGGAGGCCTCGAGGAGCACGACGTGCGCGCCGCCCTTCGCGAGGTCACGCGCGGCGACCAGCCCGGCGACGCCGCCGCCGACCACGACGACGTCGGTCATGCCGCGGCGCTCCTGCCCGGGTCGGTCCGGGTCTGGTCGGCCTGCGTCCCGTCGCCGAGCGAGTGCACGAGCTCGACGACGCGGGTGAGCACGGTCGGGTCGGTCTCCGGCGGCACCCCGTGCCCGAGGTTGACGACGTGCGCCCGGGCGGCTCCACCGCGACGGACGACGTCGCGGACGTGGGCCTCGAGGACGTCCCACGGGGCCGAGAGCATCGCGGGGTCGATGTTGCCCTGCAGCGTCACGTCGCCGCCGACGCGCTGCGCGGCCTCGTCCAGGGGCAGACGCCAGTCCACACCGACCGCGTCGACGGCGCCGTCCCGACCGCCGTCGCGGCCGCCGACCGCGGCCATGTCAGCGAGCACCTCGCCGCTGCCGACACCGAAGTGGATCCGGGGGACGCCGAGGTCGGTCACGTGGGACAGTGCCCGTGCCGAGTGCGGGGCGACCCGGGACACGTAGTCCGCACGCGACAGCGATCCCACCCACGAGTCGAACAGCTGCGCGGCCGAGGCACCCGCGAGCACCTGCGCGCGGAGGAACGCCCCCGACACGTCGGCGGCCCAGTCGAGCAGGCGCGACCACGTCTCCGGCTCGGCGTGCATCAACGTCCGGGCACGGATGTGGTCCTTCGACGGGCCGCCTTCGACCAGGTACGCGGCGAGGGTGAACGGCGCACCCGCGAAGCCGATCAGGGGCGTGCTGCCGAGCTCCGCGACCGTCCGCGCGACGGCCTCGGTGATCGGGGCGAGGGCCTCCGGCTCGAGGGGGCGCAGGGCGTCGACGTCCGCCGCCGACCGCACCGGCGACGCGAGGACCGGACCACGACCGGGGACGATCTCGACGTCCACGCCCGCGAGCTTGATCGGCACGACGATGTCGCTGAAGAAGATGCCGGCGTCGACCCCGTGCCGACGGACCGGCTGCAGGGTGATCTCGGACGCGAGGGCCGGGTCGAGGCACGCGTCGAGCATCGCCGTCCCGACGCGGAGCTCCCGGTACTCCGGCAACGACCGGCCGGCCTGCCGCATGAACCACACCGGCAGCGTCTCCGGCCGGTCCCCGCGGAGGGCGCGGACGAGCCTGGAGCCCGCGGTGCGGCCGTCGGCGAGCGGATGGGTGGTCGGGAGCGCGTCGGTCACCGGATGATTCTCGCACCGCGAACAGGACGGCTCCCCGACCCGGTGCTCGGGACGCCGGGGTTACCATTGAACACGTGCTCATCTGTCTCACGGCGTCGCATCGCAACGCCAGCTTCGACCTCCTGGAGCGTCTGAGCATCGGAGCACCCGCGGCCGCCAGCCGCCTCGTCACGGACTCGGACGTCCTCGACGGCGCCGTGGTCCTCGCCACGTGCAACCGGTTCGAGGCCTACCTCGACATCGCCGGTGACGACGACGCCGCCGTCCGTGCCACGGTGGAGGCCGTCTCGGCAGCGAGCGAACTGCAGGCGGACGAGGTCCTCGACTCCGTGCAGGTCCTGGGTGGCGGGGACGTCGTGCAGCACCTCTTCGCCGTGTCGAGCGGGCTCGAGTCCGTCGTCGTCGGCGAGACCGAGATCTCCGGGCAGGTCCGGCGGGCGCTCGAGGACGCCCGCCGCAACGGCACCACCACCTCGGACCTCGAGCGGCTCTTCCAGGAGGCCGCGCACACCTCACGCGGTGTCAAGACCCGCACCCGCATCGGTGCCGCCGGGCGCTCGCTCGTCCGCCTCGGGCTCGAACTCGCGTCTTCGCGCATCACGGACTGGGCCGGCACGCGCGTGCTGCTCGTCGGCACCGGCAGCTACGCCGCCACCACCATCGCCGCCCTACGCGACCGCGGAGCCGAGCACATCCAGGTGTTCTCGCCCTCCGGCCGCGCGCCGTGGTTCGCCGCGAAGCACGACCTCGTCGCCGCCACCGACCTGCGCACCGCGATCGGCACGAGCGACGTCGTCATCACCTGCACGTCGAGCGAGGTGCCCGTGGTGGAGGCATGCGACCTCGACGACGGTGCCCGCCGCATCGTGATCGACCTCGGCCTCCCCCGCAACGTGCATCCCGACGCCGCCGACGTCGACGGCGTCGAACTGCTCGACCTCGAGACGATCAGCATCCACGCCCCGATCGCCGAACTGAACGCCGAGACCGAAGCGCGCGCCATCGTCGACGACGCCGTCTCCCGCTTCCGCGCACAGGCCCTCGAGCAGTCGACGACCCCCGCGCTCGTCGCCCTCCGCAAGCACGTGTTCGACATCCTCGACGACGAGATCGACCGCGTGAAGCGTCGCGGCGACACCACCCCGGAGTCCGCCGAGCAGACCGAACGTGCTCTCCGACACCTCGTCGGCGTGCTCCTGCACCGGCCCTCCGTGCGCGCCCGCGAGCTCGGTCGTGCCGGACGCGGCGACGACTTCACCGGGGCCCTGGACGCCCTCTTCGGGGTCCGCCCCGAGCCCGCCGCGGACGTGCCGTCCGCCGTCGTGCCCCTGGCCGAGCGGGCCGCGCGCGTGCGCGACGACGAGGCGGACGCGAGCTGAGCGGCTCGGCCGGTCCGGGCCTCCCGACCGGCGGCCCCGTCCTGGACGTCAGCGCACTCCTGCTCGTCCGCGACCGACGTGTGCTCATGGTCCGTGCCCGGGGGCGCGACGTGCTCTACCTGCCGGGCGGCAAGGTCGAGCCCGGGGAGAGCGCCGTCGACGCGGCCGTCCGCGAGGCGTTCGAGGAGACCGGGCTGCGCCTCGGCGCAGCCGACGTCGACGAGTTCGCCACCGTGACCGAGCCGGCCCACGGGCAGGCGCCGGGCACGGTCGTCGCGATGACCCTGTTCCTGGCCCGGCCGGGAGGCGCGCTCGACGCCGCCACGCCCGTCCCCTCGGCCGAGGTCGACGAGGTGGAGTGGGTCACCTCCGCGGACGCCGGGCGCTGCCCGCCGGCCGGGGTGGAGACGCTCCGCCTGCTGACGCAGGCCGACCTCGTCGACTGAGGCCGGCCCGCCTCGCTGTCACCGGTCGCGGTCGGTGTACTCGCCAGCCGTCTCGGGACCACCGGGCTCGACGTCGCCGGGGATGTCCGACTCGACGTACTCACCCTGCTCACCCGCGGACTCGGGGCGCCGTTCCCCGGGGATGTCGCTCGACACGAACTCGCCGACCGGCTCGTCGTCGGTGACGCGGTGCTCGCCGGGGATCTCGCTGTCCACGAACTCCCCCGCACGCTCGTCCACGCCGTCCGCCCGGTCCTCGTCGCCGCGTGCTGCCTCGTGCTTGCCTGCTGCCATCGGTCTGTCCTTCCGTGTCGGCACGTCGTCGTCGACGTGCACGCTGCCGATCCTGCCCGATCCGGCTGTGCGACGGTGCGTTCGTGGGAGGACGTGCGCGGTGCACCTCGGTGGCGACGAAGTGCGACGTGTCGGACCGGGCGGCCGGCCGGGCCCGTCGACATGCCGGACGGGACGAGGTGCCGGGCCGGGACGCGCGGTGCTCAGCGCTCGGCGGGGGCGTGCACGACCTCGAGCACCTCGGTCCCCATGGTGCGCAGGGCGTCGACGACCGCGAGGCGACGCTGCAACGAGTCGTCCTCGAACCGGACCGTGACCGCGTAGCAGACCGACGACGCCGGCCCGCGGAGCACCCCGGCCTCCGCGCGGACGCCCGGTCCGGAACCGGTGACGGCGACGGACTGCAGGCCGTGGTCGAGCGCCCGGTGTGCGAGCGGGTCGAGCCCGAACGACCCCGCGACGAGCGACATGTCGGCGGCGAGCGACGACCAGCCGAGCACGCGGTTCGACACCGCCTCGTCGACGACCTCACCGAGCGCGAGTCCCCGGAACAGCCAGCTCAGTTCCCCCGCGCTGGCGACCGACACGTCCGGGGCGTCGTCCGGCCCGCGGCGGTCACGCACCCGGTCGATGAGGGCGGTCCGTTCGATCCCGAGCGACTCCGCCCGGGACCGCACGGCGTCGATCCCGACCGTGGTGAGCAGCGCGTTCGTCGCCCAGGCGTCCGCGGTTGCTCCGACCAGGGTCGCCAGGTCCGACACCTGCATGGTCGGCTCCTGCAGGAACTGCCACAGGCCGGCCCCGGTCGCGGTGTCGCGGGCCATCCGCTGGAGCCGGTCACCGTGCAGGCGACCGTCCTCGAGCTGCGCCGCGACCTCGATGAGGAGCAGCACCCGCCCGAGGCTCGCCACGGGCTGCACGAGGCGGTCGTCGATCGCGAGCAGCGCCCGCCCGGTGGACGTGTCGATGATCGACGCGCTCACCCCGGCGCCGTCCACCGCGATCGCGCCGAGCGCCTCGGTCGTCGCCGTGAAGCGCTCGTCCGCGCCTCCCCGGTGCTTCCCCCGACTGCGGCCGCCACCACCGGCACGGCCCCCGCCCGCGGAGCCGCTCCCGGCAGCACCACCGTCGGGGTGACCGCCGTCGCCGGGACGTCCGGGGCGGCGCCGGCGCGACGAGTGCGGCGCGTCCGGCTCCACCATCACCAGATGGCGACGCGCTCGGCCGGAGCCAGGTACATCGCGTCGCTGTCCGAGACGGCGAAGGTGTCGTAGAACACGTCGATGTTGCGCACGATCTGGTTGCAGCGGAACTCGTTCGGCGAGTGCGGGTCGATGCTGAGCAGGCGCTCGGCCTCCTCCGGACGGATCGCCATCCGCCAGGCCTGCGCCCAGCTGAGGAAGAAGCGCTCGGCACCGGTCAGACCGTCGATGACGGGAGGCTCGGCGCCGTCGAGCGAAATCAGGTACGCCTTCCACGCGATCGAGAGCCCGCCGAGGTCACCGATGTTCTCGCCGATCGTCAGCGCACCGTTGACGTGGCCGTCCGGCACCTCGGTCGGCACGAGCGCGTCGTACTGCGCGATGAGGGCCTTCGTCCGCTGTTCGAACGCCTGGCGGTCGGCCTCGGTCCACCAGTTCTGCAGGCGGCCGTCACCGTCGTACTGCGAACCCTGGTCGTCGAAGCCGTGCCCGATCTCGTGCCCGATGACCGCGCCGATCGCGCCGTAGTTGGCCGCGGCGTCGCGGGTCGCCTCGAAGAACGGGAACTGCAGGATCGCCGCGGGGAACACGATCTCGTTGAAGCCCGGGTTGTAGTACGCGTTGATCGTCTGCGGGGTCATGAACCACTCGTCGCGGTCGATCGGCTTCCCGATCTTGCCGAGCTCGCGGTCGACCTGGAACGACGCGATGGCCCGGACGTTGGCGAGCAGGTCGTCCGGTCGGATGGGCAGGGCGCTGTAGTCGCGCCACTTCACCGGGTAGCCGATCTTCGGCGTGAACTTGTCGAGCTTGTCGAGCGCGCGGGCACGCGTCTCGTCGGTCATCCACTCGAGTCCGGTGATGCTCTGCCGGTAGGCCTCGACCAGGTTCGCGACGAGGTCGTCCATCGTGGCCTTCGAGGTCTCGTCGAAGTGCTCCTCGACGTAGATGCGACCGACCGCTTCGCCCATGGCACCCTCGACGAGCGAGACACCGCGCTTCCAGCGGTCACGCTGCTTCGGCGCACCCGTCAGCGCGGTGCCGTAGAACGAGAAGCTCGTCGCCGAGAACGCACTGGTGAGGTACGGGGCGGAGGCCCGGATCACCTGCCAGCAGAGCCAGTCCTTCCAGACGGGCAGCGGCTGCTCGCGGAAGAGCTGCGCGAGACCCGTCAGGAACGACGGCTGTCGGACCACGACGGTGTCGAAGGCCCCGGCGGGCGCGGCGATGGCGTCCCACCAGATGCGGAGGTCGACGCCCTCGGCGAGCGCCGACACCTCGTCCCACGGCAGCTTGTTGTAGGTCTTCTGGCTGTCGCGGGTTGCGACGTTGTCCCAGTGCGCCGAGGCGATGGCCGTCTCGAGCGCGATGACGTGCTCGGTCCGGTCGCCGCTCTCGTCGTAGCCGGCCAGGGGGAACATCGAGCCGACGAACTCGCGGTACTTCTCGCGGATGTCGGCGAACCGGTCCTCGCGGTAGTACGACTCGTCGGGCAGGCCGAGACCGGACTGCTCGAGGAACACGATGTAGGCGTCCGGGTCGCCCGGGTCGTTGTCCACGAAGAGCTGGATGAAGCTCGGCAGCCCGAGCCGCTCGAAGCGACCGACCATGCGGAGCACGTCGTTCTTGTCCTCGATCGCGGCGATGTCGGCCAGGAGCGGCTCGATCGGCCCGGAGCCCGCGGACTCGAGGGCGACCTCGTCGGTGAACGACGTGAAGAGGTCACCGACCTTCCGCTGTTCGGTGCCCGGCTCGGCGTGCTGCGCGCGCTCGATGATCGTGCGCACGGCCGCTTCGGCCTCTTCCGCCAGGACGGTGAAGGACCCGTACCGGGCCTTGTCGTCCGGGATCGGGGTGTCGGCGATCCACCTGCCGTTGACGTGCCGGTAGAGGTCGTCCTGCGGCCGCACCGACTCGTCGAGTTCGTCGGTGCGGATTCCGGTGGTGCCTGCGACGTCGGTCATGGTCTCCACGATAGCCACCGGTCCCCGGTCCGCCACCCGGTCCCGTCGTCGAACAGGAGGTCGTGGCCCTGCCGCAGGCCGCCGTCGTCGTCGACCCGAGAACCCAGCCGAACCCGGTCGGCCGATCTCGAACGCCAGGCCGTCCTCAACAGGGCCGTCGCCAGCGCCCGTCGGAGCGCGACTGCCCGGTACGGTCGTCGCATGGGACTCCCTTGGAAGCTGCACGGCGACGGCCGCACCGTAGCCGCATCGGCGATCGTGGCGCCGGACGAACGACTCACCTGGGGCCGGACGATCGGCCTCGGCGTGCAGCACGTCGTCGCGATGTTCGGTGCCACGTTCCTGGTCCCGCTCATCACGGGCTTCCCGCCGTCGACGACCCTGCTGTTCAGCGGCATCGGCACGATCCTGTTCCTGGTCGTCACCGGCAACCGCCTGCCGAGCTACCTCGGCTCGTCGTTCGCGTTCCTCGCACCGATCGGGGCCGCGACGGAGATCGGCGGGATCCCGCTCGCGCTGTCCGGCATCATCGTCGTCGGAGCACTGCTCGCGGTGGTCGGCGGGATCGTGCACCTGGCGGGTGCCGGGTGGATCGACCGCCTCATGCCCCCCGTGGTCTCCGGGGCGATCGTCGCGCTCATCGGGTTCAACCTCGCTCCGGCCGCGCGGGACAACTTCGTCGAGGCTCCCGTCGTGGCGGCGATCACCCTCGCCGCGATCGTCCTCTGCACCGTGCTGTTCACGGGACTGGTCGGTCGGCTGTCGATCGTCGTCGGGGTCGTCGTCGGTTACCTCGCCGCTCTCGTCGCGGGCGAGGTCGACCTCGGCGCGGTGCAGGACGCCGCCTGGGTCGGGCTGCCGACCTTCACGGCACCGGCGTTCGACCTGTCGCAGACCGCCGTCTACCTCGGGTTCCTGCCGGTCGTGCTCGCCCTGGTCGCCGAGAACGTGGGCCACGTCAAGGGTGTCGGCCAGCTGACGGGCCGCGACCTCACGCCGTTGACCGGCCGCGCACTGTTCGCCGACGGGGTCTCGACCGTGCTCGCCGGCGTCGGCGGCGGTTCCGCCACCACGACCTACGGCGAGAACATCGGCGTGATGGCGGCGACACGGGTGTTCTCCACCGCCGCGTACTGGGTGGCGGCCGTCGCGGCCGTGCTCCTCGGGCTCTCGCCGAAGATCGGCGCGGTCATCTCGACCGTGCCACCAGGGGTGCTCGGCGGTGCGACGACGGCGCTCTACGGCCTCATCGGAGTCATCGGCATCCGCATCTGGGTCGAGAACCGCGTCGACTTCGCCAAGCCGAAGAACCAGCTCACCGCGGGCATCGCGCTCATCATGGGCATCGCCGACTTCACGTTCTCGTTCGGCGGGGCGACCTTCGGCGGCATCATCATCGGCACCATCGCCGCGATCGTCGTCTACCACCTCATGGACCTCATCGGCCGCGCCCGGGGCACGGACCCGGCGACGCCGGACGCGACCGACGCCGACCGCGCAGCGACCGGCGGCATCCCCGTCGAGCCGCGGGTGGACGGACGCGAGCGGGCCTGACCTGCCGGGCGGGCGTGCCGTCAGCCAGGGCGGCGACGGCCCCGCGTCGACCGTACCGACCGGCAGGATGTCCTGGTGCCCTCCGCGTCCGAGACCGACCGCCGCCACGTCCGACGAGCCGTCGACCGCGACATCGTCCGGCTCGCGCTGCCGGCGCTCGGCGCGCTCGTCGTCGAGCCGCTCTTCCTGCTGACGGACACCGCGCTCGTCGGGCACCTCGGCGCGACGTCGCTCGCCGCCGTCGGTGTGGCGAGCGCGGTCCTGCAGACGGTCACGGGCCTCCTGGTCTTCCTCGCCTACGCGACGACACCGGCCGTGGCGCGGGCCCTCGGTTCCGGCGACCGACGCGGGGCGGTGCACGCGGGCATCGACGGGATGTGGCTCGCGCTCGGTCTCGGTGTCGTGCTCGCGCTCGTCGGGTGGCCGCTCGCCCGACCGCTCATCGACCTGTTCGGTGCCACGCCGGAGGTATCGGCCGCCGCCACCGCGTACCTCACCGTCTCGCTGATCGGGCTGCCGGGCATCCTCGTGGTCACGGCCTCGACCGGGTTGCTGCGCGGCCTGCAGGACACCCGCACGCCGCTCGTCGTCGCGACCGTGGGGTTCGTCGCCAACGGGCTCCTCAACGCGCTGCTCGTCTACGGCCTCGGGTGGGGTGTGGTGGGGTCGGCGGCGGGCACCGTCGTCGTCCAGTGGGCGATGGCCGCGGTGTACGTCGGCATCGCGGTCCGCGCGGCCCGTGCCTCGGGTGCGCCGCTCCGGCCGGGCGCCTCCGGGGTCGCGCGGGCGCTGCGGTCCGGAGCCTGGCTCTTCCTCCGCACCGCGTCCCTGCGGATCGCGATGCTGGCGACGATCGCCACCGCGACCGGCCTCGGCACGATCGGCCTCGCCACGACCCAGATCGGCCTGACCGTCTTCGGCACCGTGGCGTTCGCGCTCGACGCGCTCGCGATCGCGGGGCAGGCCCTGGTCGGGCACGCCCTCGGGGCGCGGGACGCCGAACGGGTGCGGCTCGTGACCGGGCGGCTCGTGGTGCTCGGCATCGCCGGCGGCGTCCTGCTCGGGGTGCTCACGTTCGCCGCCAGCGGCGTCCTCGGGCCGGTGTTCTCGGACTCCGAGGCGGTCCGGGCGGCGCTCCCCCTCGTGCTGGTCCTCATCGCTGCGGGGCTGCCGGTCGCCGGGTACGTCTTCGTGCTCGACGGGGTGCTCATCGGCGCGGGTGACGCCCGGTACCTGGCGCTCGCGGGGGTCGTGAACCTGGTCGTGTACCTGCCGCTGCTGTGGTGGCTCGGGGACGGCCTGGCATCGCTGTGGGCGGTGTTCTCGTTCGGGTACATCGGCGTGCGCGCGGTGACGCTCGGGCTGCGGGCGCACCGGCCGGGGTGGATCGCGGCGGCACTGGCGCGGTGACGGGGCGTGCCTCCCGGCTGGCGACGACCCGTACAGGCGACCGGCGCCGCTACCCCCGCGGCGCCGCCGTGGTGTCCCCGATCCGCAGCTCCGACCGGAACGACGCCGGCTCCGGCGACTCCCCCTCGAGCATGGCGAGCGCCGCCCGGGCAGCCGCCTCGCCCTTCGGCACGAACGGCTGCACGAGCGTCGTGAGCTGCCGGATCGGCGAGCGGTGCAGCAGGCTGTCGTCCACCTGGATGCCGTCGAACCCCACGACGCTGACGTCCTCCGGGACGCGGAGTCCGGCCTCGAGCGCGGCGGAGATCACGCCGACCGCGAGCAGGTCGCTCTGCGCGACGACCGCGGTGGGCGGCTCGACCCCGGGCGCGAAGAGCGCTGCCCCGGCGATGCGCCCTTCCTCCACCGAACTGCCCGCCGTCGCGATCGCCGGCGCGTCCGGGTAGACGCCGCGGACGCCGCGGAGCCGCTCTGTCGTGGTGAACGCGGACGACGAGCGCTCCCGGTCCGGGTTGACCGGGCCGCGCTCGCGTGCGCTGTCGAAGGGCAGGGTGACGACGGTGACCTGCTCGTGGCCGAGGTCCCGGAGGTACGCGGCAGCCCGTCGGGACGCCTCGCGGTTGTCGAGGTGCACGGGGACGGCGCCTTCGATGGTGTCGGCCTCGATCGCCACGACGGGTATCGACCGCCGCCGCAGGACCGCGACCGCCGGGTCGATGCGCACGTTGCACCCGATGAGGATGACGGCGTCCATCGGGGCGTCGACGAGCGGCGCCATCCCGCGCTCGTCGTCGAGCGGGCTCCGGACGAGCAGCAGCGACACCCCGGCGGCACCGGCGACCTCGGCGATGCCGTCGAGGGTCAGCACGTTCACGGGGTCGCGGAAGGCGTCGCTCAACCGGTCGTCGAGCACGACGCCGATGACGCCGGAGCGGCCTCGGCGCAGCGAGCGGGCGCGCGGGTCGGGTCCGTCGTAACCGAGTTCGGCGGCGACGGCGAGGATGCGCTGTCGGGTGTCCTCCGACACCGGCCCGCTGCCGCTGAAGGCGAGGGAGGCGGTGGACGGTGCGACACCGGCCGCCCGGGCGACGGCGGCGAGCGTCGGTCGGGCTGCACGACCGGACCGGGAGGCCCGGGTCACCTCCGCTGCGTCCGGTCGCCGGGCAGCACCGCCGGCCCCGGCGGCGTCGCCCGGCCGTGCAGCGCGGTCCGCGTCCGGGCGGGTGCCCGACGCGCCGAGGTCACTTGCCGTGTCGTCCATCGGTCGTTAGCGTAACGGCTACCCCTCCTCGAATCGATTCGATCGGACAGTTCCATGACGACGGCCGTCACCCGCTCCGCCCCGACGACACGTGCCTGGCGCAACGCGGTGTTCGTGGTGTTCACCCTCTCCGGGCTCGTGATGGCCACCTGGCTCAGTCGCATCCCGAGCGTCCGCGACGCCCTCGACGCGGAGACCGACACGATGGGCGTCCTCGTGCTCGGTTCGTCGATCGGGTCGATCGTGGGTCTCACCCTCGCCGGGCACATCGTGACGCGGCTCGGCGCCCACCGGGGTGTGCAGGTCGCCGCGCTGGCCATCGCCGCGGGCATGGTCCTGGCCGGTGTCGCGGTCACGTCGGGCTGGGGCTTCTGGGCGGTCTGGGTCTTCCTCATCGCGCTCGGGTTCGGCAACGGCCTCTGCGACGTGTCGATGAACGTCTCGGGTGCCACGGCCGAACGGCTCGGCGGCCGGACGATCATGCCGCTGTTCCACGCGTCGTTCAGCGTCGGCACGCTCGTCGGCGCCGGTCTCGGCTCCCTCGCCGAGCGCTTCGACGTGCCGGTCGCGCTGCACTTCATCGTCGTGGGGGTCCTGGCCGCACTGGCGATGATCGTCACGGTGCGGGCGTTCGGCGACGAGCGTGTCATCGAGGACCACGTCCCGACCGACACCAGCCCGGTCCCGGTCGCCGTGTCCCGCTGGGCCGTGTGGCGCCAGCCGTCGACGATCCTGATCGGGCTCATCGTGCTCGGCATGGCGCTGGCCGAGGGGTCTGCGAACGACTGGCTGCCGCTCGCCATGGTCGACGGCCACGGGCTCGAGAACGAGGGTGGCGCCGCGGTCCTCGCCGTGTTCCTCGCCGCCATGACGATCGGCCGGGTCGCCGGCAGCCCGCTCGTCGACCGGTTCGGCCGCGTCCCCGTCCTGCGCGTCTCGGCCCTCGTCGCCGTCGTCGGACTCGGCATCCTCATCTTCGTGCCGAGCGTGCCGCTCGCGATCGTCGGCGTCGTGCTCTGGGGGCTCGGCGCGAGCCTGGGCTTCCCGATGGGCATGTCCGCCGCGGCCGACGACCCGCGGACCGCGGCTGCCCGGGTGAGCGCGGTGGCGACCATCGGCTACGTGGCGTTCCTCGCCGGCCCGCCGCTCATCGGGTTCCTCGGTGAGGAGTTCGGGCTGCTGCGCGGGCTCCTCGTCGTCTTCGTCTTCATCATCGTCGCGGGCCTCGTGTCCGGTGCCGCGCGTGAGCGCACCCCGGCCGCCATCGCGGACGACCACCGCACCGCGCGGGGCGGTGACCGGCGTGCCGGGGCCGCGGATGGCCTCCCGGCCGACGGTAACGACCCCATGACCGATCCCGCGGCGGCCGGCGGGACCGGCGAGCACGTCCGACCGGAACGGTGACGGACCCGGCCCGGCCCCGACGGCGAACCGGAGGGCCGCGCTCGAGGTCCGGGTCACGACCCGACGCCGGTTAGGCTTCCCGCGTGCGTCTCGTCATCGCCCGCTGCTCCGTCGACTACGCCGGTCGCCTGTCGGCCCACCTGCCCCTCGCGAACCGGCTGCTCATGCTGAAGGCCGACGGCTCGCTGCTCGTCCACTCGGACGGCGGCAGCTACAAGCCCCTCAACTGGATGAGCCCGCCGTGCTCGATCGCGATGGCCGAGCCCGACGAGGACCAGGCCGCCACCGGCATCACCCAGGTGTGGACGGTGACGCAGAAGAAGACGCAGGACCGCCTGATCGTCAGCATCCACGAGGTGTTCGCCGACGAGTCCCACGACCTGGGCGTCGACCCGGGCCTGGTGAAGGACGGGGTCGAGGCGCACCTGCAGCAGCTCCTGGCCGAGCAGATCGAGCTGCTCGGCGACGGACACACCCTGGTCCGCCGCGAGTACATGACCGCCATCGGCCCGGTCGACATCCTGGCGCGCGACGACGCCGGTGCGAGCGTCGCGGTCGAGATGAAGCGGAACGCCAACATCGACGCCGTCGAGCAGCTCACCCGCTACCTCGAACTGATGAACCGCGACCCGCACCTCCGCCCGGTGCAGGGCGTGCTGGCGGCACAGTCGTTCGCCCCGCAGGCCCGCACCCTGGCCGAGGACCGCGGGATCCGTTGCGTGGTCCTGGACTACGACGAGATGCGCGGCATCGAGGGCGGGCACGCCCGTCTGTTCTGAGTAGGGCACGCCTCGCCCCCCGCGCCGTCCGCTCCGTCCGCCGCGGCTAGGCTGGACCGGTCATGACAAGCAGCCCGGAGCGTCCGTTCACCGCCGTCCTGTTCGACCTCGACGGCACCATCAGCGACTCGGCGCCGGGCATCCTCGAGAGCCTGACGTACACGTTCCGGCAGGTCGGCGTCCCCGTGCCCGACCACGACACCCTCATGTCCTTCGTCGGTCCGCCGATCCTCGACACCTTCCGCATCGCGATGGGCATGGACGAGCCCCTCGTCGAACGCACCCTGGCGGTGTACCGCGAGCACTACTTCTCGCACGGGGCACTGGACTCGCAGATGTTCCCGGGCATCGACGTCGTCCTGCACACCGTGCACGAGGCCGGTCTGCCGATCTCGACCGCGACGAGCAAGCCCGAGACGCCGGCGACGTACATCCTCGAGCACTACGGGCTGACCGGGGACATCGACGTCATCACGGGCGCGAGTGACGACGAGGTGCGCTCCGCCAAGGCCGACGTCGTGGCAGAGGCGCTCCGGCGGCTCACCGCCCGCGGGTTCGACGTCTCCCGGCCCGTCCTGGTGGGCGACCGGCTGCACGACGTCGAGGGCGCCGCGGTGCACGGCGTGCCGACGGTCTTCGCCGAGTGGGGCTACGGCTCCCCCGCCGAGGCCGAGGGGACCATCGCGCAGGCGGCGACCCCGCTCGACCTGCTGCCGATCCTGTTGCCCGACGCGTGAGTGACGCGGGCGAGCGGGCCGAGACCGTCCGCGCCGGACTCCGTGGGGCCGCCTGGCTCCTGCCCGCCGCGATCGTCCTCGTCGCGCTGAACTTCCGCGGACCGATCGTCGCGCCGGCCCCCGTGATCGGGGACGTCCGCGCCGACCTCGGCATGACCGCGACCGTCGCCGGGCTCCTCACCACGATCCCGGTCCTCTGCTTCGCCCTCGCGACACCGTTCGCGAGCTGGGTCATCGCCCGGTTCACCTCGGAGCGCGCCGTCTCGCTGTCGCTGCTCGTCGTGCTGGTGGGCACCGTACTCCGGTCGGTCCCGCACGAGGCAGCCCTGCTCGTCGGCACCGCGGTGATCGGGATCGGGATCACGATCGGCAACGTGGTGATCCCCGTCGTGATCCGCCGTGACACCTCACCCGAGCGGGTCGGTCTGGTGACCGGCGTCTACACGTCGGCGCTCAACGTCGGGTCGATGATCACCTCGCTCGGGACGGCACCCGTCGCCGCCGCGTGGGGGTGGCCGATCGCCATCGCGCTGTGGGGCGTCCTGGCGCTCGTCGCCGCCGCCGCGTGGACGTACACGGTCGGGGCGGCAGCCGCATGGCGCGGCGTCGACCGGGACCCCGAGCCGCTGCCCGCGACGGGTCCGATCGACCAGGTGCTCGACACCGGCGCCCTCCGGACGGTCGCGGCGGAGCCGGCCGCCCCCGTCATCGAGGCGCTGCCGCACCCGGCCAAGCGCTGGGTGACGTGGGGGCTCATGCTCGCGTTCGGCGGGCAGGCGTTCTCGTACTACGCCCTGACGGCCTGGATCCCGACGCTCCTGCACGACGAGATCGGTTTCGACACGGCGTCCTCGGGCGCGAGCTCGTCGGTATTCCAGATCCTCGCCGTCGTCGGTGCGCTCGGGGTCCCGGTGCTCGCGAGCCGGTTCCGGCCGCGGGTCATCATCGTCCTCGTCGCGTTCTTCTGGCTGGCGATGCCGCTCGGGCTGCTCGTCGCGCCGCAGCTCTGGCTGCTGTGGTCCGTGCTCGGCGGCGCTGCCCAGGGCGGCGGGATCACGATCATCTTCATCGTCATCGTGCGGCTCGTGTCGAACGACGACGACGCCCGGCGGTTGTCCGCGTTCGTGCAGGGCGGCGGGTACCTGCTCGGGTCGGCGGGGCCGCTCGTGGCCGGGGCACTGCACGGTGCGACCGGCGGCTGGACGGCTCCGCTGCTGACCGTCCTCGTGGCGGTGCTGCTCCTCGGCGTCGTCGGGTCGGTGTCGGCTCGCAAGGTGCGCTGAACGGGCCGCAGGCGACGCGGTCAGGCGCTCCGGGCCTCCAGGACCTGCCGGAGCGACATCGGTGCCTGCCCGGTGACCCGCTCGACGTCCCCGGACACCTTCGCCAGCGCGCCCTCGCCGATCGCCGTGTACGTGCTCACCCAGGCGTCGGCCTGCCACGGCTCCGGGTCCCACCGCTGCCGTGAGGCGTAGGCCTCCGCCACCGTCTCGCGGTGGTAGGTCACGGGCCGGCCGCGCACCTCGCTGACGACCGCGGCCGCCTGCTCGAGGGTGATCGCCGCCGGTCCCGTCAGGTCGTACGTCCGGTCCAGGTGCCGAGCAGGATCCCGGAGGACCGCCGTCGCCACGCGAGCCACGTCCGCCCGCGCCACCGCCGCCATCGCCCCGTCGCCCGCCGGACCACGGATGACGCCGTCCTCGCCGACCAGGTCCTCGACGAAGTCCAGGTAGAACGAGTCGCGCAGGAACGTGTGCGCCATCGAGGTGTCGCGGACCGCCTGCTCGGTCCAGAAGTGGTCGCGACCGAGCGTGAAGGTGGCGTCGGCGGCGGCACCCTGGAAGGACGTGTACACCACGTGCCGGACGCCCGCGTCGGCCGCGGCGCGCACGACGGTGCGGTGCTGGTCGAGCCGGTCACGGCCCTCCGCCCCGGACACCAGGAAGAGGACGTCCACGCCCTCGAGGGCGGCGCGGGCCGCGTCGGCGTCGGCGTAGGTCGCGACCGCGACCTCCGCTCCGGGCAGCTGCGGGGCACGGGAGGCGTCGCGGACGACCATGCGGAACGGCACGCCGTCCGCGGCGAGCGCGCGGGCGACGGCGCCGCCGATGTTGCCGGTGGCCCCGGTGATGGCGATGGTCACGTCGTGCTCCTGTCGGTCGGGTGGTGCGGTCGGGTGGGACGTGCTCAGGTCCGCACGAGGACGGAGGCCCGGTGCAGGTCCGCCGTCACGCGGACGGCGTTCGCACCGTCGACCTCGACCGCCCACCTCCGGGCGCCCTCGTGGTCGCGGCCGTGCCGCATGTGTCGGCCGACCAGGCGGTCGATCCGCACCGAGTCGTCGACGACGCAGGCCCACGTCTCGGTGAACAGCCCGGGCAGCTCCCGCCACGGGGCGGTCCGGTCGAGCAGGTAGTTGCCCTCGGAGACGACGAGCACGGTCTCGGGCGGCACGGCGATGCTGCCGGCCACCGGTTCGTCGACGCGTCGGTCGAAGTCGGGGGCCCAGACGGTGGAGCCGGTGCCGTCCGTCCCACCGGTGCCGTCGGCCGCGGTCAGGCGGCGCACGAGTGCGACGTACCCGGCCGCGTCGAAGGTGTCGATCGCACCCTTGCGGTCGCGGCGGCCGAGGGCGTCGAGCGCGGTGTTCGCCAGGTGGAAGCCGTCCATCGGGACCTGCACGGCGACGCCCGCGCCGAGCCGGTCCGTGACCTCGGTGACGACGCGGCGGGCGAGCGTGGACTTGCCCGCCCCCGGTGCCCCGGCGATGCCGACCACGCTGCGTCCGCCGGCCTCGGCGAGCGCCACCGCACGTGCCACGGCCTGGTCGACGGACAGGGTCTCCTGCGTGCTCACGCGTCCATCCTCGTGCATCCAGGGGCCGGACGAACAGCGTCCGACGACCGTGCCCGGTTCCCCGTCGGCGGGTGCAGTGTCCCACGAACGGGCGCGTTCCCCCGGCGACGAACGGGCGGTAGCGTTCGTCACCTATGGCGCAGACGACATCCGGCCCGGCCGTCGCACAGGTCACCGCTCCCGACCGTGCGGCGCCGCTGGCCGTGCGGTCGTCAGCCAGGACGACCCCGCTGACGAACCAGGTGGTCATCGCCGCGGTGTCCGTGGTCGCCGCGGTGTGCAGCGTGCTGCTCCCCTGGCTGACGGTCACGAACGCGCCGAGCATGTGGGCGGGAGCGGGCCTGACGCTGGTCGGGTTGGCGTTCACCGGACTGCTCGTGGCACGACCGGAGCTCGCTCGGTTCGAGCTGCTCGTCCCCGCGCTCGACTTCGTCGCGATCGGCCTGCTGCGGTTCGGCACCGGAGATGCGCGCTCACCGTTCCTCGCTGCGGTGCTGCTGCCGGTGATCTGGATCGCCGCCCGGCCGGGTCGTCAGCACGTCGTGTACCCCCTGATCGGCACCGCGGTGACCTTCCTCCTGCCGACGGTCGTCGGGCAGACGGAGCTCGGTTCCGCCGAGATCGTGCGCCTGGTGGTCGTCCTCGTGGTCTTCATCGGGGTCGCCGGCGTCACGAACGAGCTCGCCCGCCAGGCCGCGGTCCGGCTGCAGGCGATGCAGGACCTGCGACAGCAGGCCGAGGCGGAGATCAGCCAGGCCGCCCTCGTGCAGCGTTCGTTGCTCCCCGTGACCGCCGTGGACATCCCGGCCGCGCTGACGGTCCGGGCCGTGTGCCTGCCGACCCGCTCGGTCGGTGGTGACTTCTACGACTGGTTCCCGATCACTGACGGCGCTGCGTTCACGCTCGGGGACGTCATGGGCAAGGGCGTCGGCGCGGGCATGATCGCCGCCGTCGTCCGGTCGGTCCTCCGGTCGTCGGTGCGGGTCGGCGCCCCGAACGAGGCCGTCGGCCGGACCGCCACCGGCCTCGACGTCGGTCTGGACGCCCCGACGACCGAGCAGTTCACGACGTGCTTCCACCTGCACGTCAGCGTCGACGGTGTCGCCCGGTGGGTGGACGCCGGGCACGGCCTGACCCTGCTGCTCCGAGCGGACGGCGGCCATGAGTGGCTCCGGAGCTCGGACCTGCCGATCGGTGTCGGGTCCGCGTGGACGACGCACGAGACGACGCTCTCCCCGGGGGACGTGATCCTGAGCGTCAGTGACGGGGTGCTCGACCTGTTCGGGGACGGTCTGGAGGCGCTCGACCGGTTCGAGGCGTTCGCCGTCGCGGACCCGGACCCCGACCACCTCGTCGAGCGGCTCGAGGAGCGCGGTCGTGCGGGCCACAACGAGGACGACGTCACGGTGCTCGCGATCCGGTACGACCCGGAGCTCGAGGCCGCCCGGTCCTGAGCACCCCCGGGACCGAGCAGTGCCGACCGACCCCAGCGGTCACACCGTCGTGTCCCCACCGACCCCGGCCCAGCGCAGCGCCTGCACCACGAGCAGCCCGTGCCGGTGCGTCCCGAGCTCGTCGAGCCGTACCCACCGTGCCATGTCCGTCGTCCCGACCGCCTCGTGGCGGAGCGCGCCGCCCACGACCCTGGCGCAGTGCACCACCTGCACGGCCTTCATCGGCCGGCCGTTCCGGTGCTTCCGACGCTCCGGCGGGACGACGTGCGACCGGATGCCGAGCAGCCCCTCGACCACGACGTCGTACCCGGTCTCCTCGCGGACCTCGCGGACGGCACCCTCCTCGACGGTCTCGTCCAGCTCGACCCCACCGCCCGGCAGCGTCCAGAGCCCCGCGTCCGGCCAGCTCAGCCGCGCGAGCAGCACCCGGTCGCCGTCCGTGACGACGGCGTAGGACGCCAGCCGGGTGTCGTAGTCCGTGTACTCCATGACCCGACCATCCCAGGACGCGGGCCGATGCCGGCGAGCCGCGCCGCGCCTCCCGTCCGACAGCCGGAGAGCGGCACGGCCGCCGCCGGCCGCCCTGCATCGAAGGACGCAACCCTGCGAGGTCCCGTCGTTCGGGTCTCGGCCGGCGTCCCTCCGCTTCCTAGCGTGGACGACGCCCGCATCCCGAACCCACCCTCCGACAGGAGCCCTCGTGTCCACAGTCCTCTCCCCCGCCCGCACCGGCACCACCGTGCACCTCGACCGGGTCACCAAGACGTACCCGAACGGCCCGTCGACCGTGACCGCGCTCGACGGTGTCTCCCTCGACATCGCCTCTGGCAGCTTCACGGCCGTGATGGGTGCGTCCGGGTCCGGCAAGTCCACGTTCCTCAACTGCGCCGCCGGGCTCGACACCCCCTCGAGCGGCCGGGTGGTCATCGGCGGGGTCGACCTCGGCGCGCTGAACCCGGACGCCGTGACCCGGTTCCGCCGCGACCACGTGGGCTTCGTGTTCCAGGGCTACAACCTCGTGCCACACCTGACCGTCGGCGAGAACGTCCGGCTGCCCCTGACGCTCGCCGGCACCCGCGCCGACGAGCAGCGGGTCGCAGAGCTGCTCGACGCCGTCGGCCTGGGCGGGATGGCCGACCGCCTGCCCGGGGAGCTGTCGGGCGGTCAGGCGCAGCGGGTCGCGATCGCCCGCGCGCTCGTCGCCGGACCGGACGTGGTGTTCGCCGACGAGCCGACCGGTGCCCTCGACACCGCGACCGCGGACCGGATCCTGCAGCTCCTGCAGCACGCGGTCCGGTCGCTCGGGCAGACCCTGGTGCTCGTCACCCACGACCCGCGGGCGGCGGCCTTCGCCGACCGCGTGGTGTTCCTGGCGGACGGTCGGGTGCGTGACGAGCTGCACTCCCCCACGCTCGAGTCGGTCACCGCCCGCGTCCTCGGTCTGGGGCGCTGAGCCGTGCGCGCCGCCCTCCGCTCCCTGCTCGTCGTCAACCGCGCGGCCGTGCTCGGCGCCGGCGTCGTGGTCGCCCTGGCCGCCGTGCTCCTCGCGGTCACGGCCGCCTGGCTCGAAGCCGGTGTCCGGCACCCGGAAGCGCCGTTCCTCTCCACGGTCGCGGGCTCGTTCGCCGGCACGCTCCTCCTGATCACCGTGTTCATGGTGGCCAGTGTCTTCGCGGGGGTCCTCCGCGAGCGGCGGCGTGAGTTCGCCCTGCTCCGGGCGATCGGCGCGACCGCCGGGCAGATCCGCGGGTCCGTCCGGACCGAGGTGCTCCTCCTGCTCGCACTCGTCGCGCCGCTCGGTGCGGTGGTCGGCACGTTCGTCGCGCCGCTCGTCACGCCGCTCCTGGCGTCGAGCGACCTCGTGCCCGCGGGCTTCACGCTCACCCCGACGGTCGTCCCGCTGGTCGGCACGCTGGCCGTCCTCGTCCCGACCGGACTGCTGGCCGCGGCGATGGCCGCCCGCGCGGCGACCCGTCCCAGCCCGACGGACGCCGTCCGAGCGAGCACCACCGACGTCCCCACGCTGTCGCGCGGTCGGCGGATCGCGGCCGGTGTCACCGCCCTCGTGGGGCTCGCGACCGCGACCACGCCCTTCTTCACCCCGGGCCTCGTCGGCAGTGCGACCGGCGCCACCTCGGCGATCGTGCTCGTCATCGCGGCCGCCCTCGCCGGGCCGCTCCTGGTGCAGTGGGGCGCCCGACGTGCGCTCCGCGGTGCCCACGGTCCCGCGGCCACGCTCGCGCTCCTCAACGCGCGTGGGGCCTCCCGGCGCCTCAGCGCCGCGGTGGTGCCGCTCGCGCTCCTCGTCGCCCTCGGGACGGTGCAGACCGGGACGGACGCCGCCGTCCAGCGTGCGACGGGGGACCAACTCCGGGCGGGCCTCCAGGCCGACCTCGTCGTGACCGGGGCGGACGGCGTGACCGCTGCCCAGGCGGAGCGGATCGCCGCGCTGCCGGGCGTCCGCGGCACGACGACGATGCGCGACACCGCCGGCTCGGTGCAGGTCGAGCAGGCCGACGAGGACCTCCCTGCGCTCGGTGACCTCGAGTGGGAGCCGACCGTGATCCGCGCGCTGCCCAGCGACGACGGACGCGTCGACCCCACCGTCCGCGCCGGCTCCCTCGACGCGCTCGACGAGCCCGGCACCGTCGCGGTGAGCACCGACGTCATCGCACTCACGCCGACCGGGCTCGGGGACACCATCCGGATGCGGACGGGCGACGGGCCGGCCACCTCGGCGCGGATCGTCGCGGTCTACGACCGCGGCCTGGCGTTCGGTGACGTCCTCGTGCGCGACCGCGCGAGCGGCCCGGCCGGCACGCTGCTCGTCGACACGGCCGCCGGCGACCGGGCGGCCGTCCGGGAGGCCCTGCTCGCCACCGGCGCGGACGTCACCTCGGTCGACGGGTACGTCACGAGCGCCCTCCGGGCCGGCGACGGTGACCGTCAGCTGTCGCTGGTCCTCGTGATCGCCCTCCTCGCCTTCGTGGCGGCCGCCGCGGGCAACACGCTGCTCACCGCCACCCGGGGTCGGCGGGACGAGTTCGGGCTGCTGCAGCGGACCGGTGCCACCCGCTCCCAGTTGCTGCGGATGGCCGGGGTCGAGACGGCGTACACCGCGGTCGCAGCCGTGGTGATCGGGACCGTCGCGGTCCTGCCGGCGCTGGTCGGCGTCGGGTACGGGCTCGCCGGTGCTCCGGCGGCCGGGTTCGACCTCGTGTCCTGGGCCGGGTTCGCGGCTGCGGCGGTGGTCGTGGCGGTCCTCGGGGTGCTGCCGGGGGCAGGGCGGATCGTGCGGGGG